>CAYICF010000079.1:0-1523 GCA_964361805.1 uncultured Candidatus Saccharibacteria bacterium | reverse complement strand
TTCATATATATGTTCCATGCCTTACAAAGTGGACACTATCATATGAACCAGCTCAAAGCCTTGACAGTAATTATAATATTATTATAATAAGGGTATTATGATCCAAAAAGTATTAAAAGTGGGAACGTCGGCAGCGGTGACGATCCCAAAAAAATCACTTGCGGAGCTTGGACTAAAAATAGGAGACGACGTCAGCATTACGATTGACAAAAAGCGACGCACGGTGACTGTCGAATCGCAAAAAATAAACGTTGACGCCGAAGTGCTCGAATGGACGCGGCGATTTATCGATCAATATCGGGACGCATTAAATGCGCTTGCAAAAAAATAGGATATGCGTTACCTCGTTGTCGAAGAGGTGCTCGTGATGCACGCCGAGGTGATTAATCAAACAGGGGGAAGTCATGGCGTGCGCGATGTGCTGTTGCTGGATGGCATCGTTGAAAAACCAAAAATGGGTTTTGGCGGGAAGAGTCTCTACGTGGGCGTATATATAAAAGCCGCAGTGTACCTGCATGGGTTTGCCATGCGGCATGTTTTTATTGATGGCAATAAACGCACGGCAATGATTGCAGCGGCAAGATGCTTATCGATCAATGGTTGGGCGTTGATCGCGACAAATAAAGAGCTCGAAGATTTTGCAGTACGCATTGTTGTAGCAAAGTTAGAAATCGAAGCAATCGCGCGGTGGCTGGAAGAGCACGCAAAAAGAAAGATTAAAGCAAAATGAAATCCGCGATCGAACAATTACATCATTTTGTCTGCGTGTCATGCAAAAAGTGGTGGACCATCGGCGATGCGCCGGCGTCTAAAAAAGAGTGGTTTTGCCCGTGGTGTGGCAACGCGCAAACAAAAAAGAAAAAAATGAAACTTACGCTGTCCACGCAAGCACGAAAATTAAAATTAGGGATCTACGAACACTACAAAGGCAGTCAGTACGACGTGCTTGGCGTCGCGTTCCATAGCGAAACACCAGAGGAATTGGTGATTTATCGGGCCCAATACGGAGAGCAAAAAATGTGGGCGCGTCCGCTCACAATGTTTATCGAGAAAATGGAGATTGGCGGCAGATCGGTAGCGCGGTTTAAAAAATTGATGAAAAGGCAAATATTTTGAAGCGAGCGTCGGCGACCTCTGTTGATGATACACTCAGCATATGGAGTTAACGCGGGGAAATTTGCAGCAGCCATTTTAGTTTTTGCGTAAATATGCGCGCGGAGGGCATCATGCATTGTGTGCAATGTAGGGAAGAAATGAGCATGATGTTTGTAGGTTATCTTGGCAGGAGAGGCACCATCGTGGGGTGCACGCGATGTGGTGCTGTGTATCGACAAATCAACGAGATAAGGTTAGACGTGAGAGATGGCGGTGATCGTGAAGCGAAATTCGCGAAATCGCAATTAACGTATGACGATTGGATGCAGATATTGCGTGTCGGTCAATCGCGAACTTGATTCATCTTGAGCGCGAGGCGTAGAGTGGAGGAGTAGTATCCCGGGCACTTTTTGAAACATCGAGGAGGA
>CAYICF010000078.1:0-2038 GCA_964361805.1 uncultured Candidatus Saccharibacteria bacterium | reverse complement strand
CGGGATTGACATTGTGAATGAATTGCACAAACGCTTTTTTAATCGCGCTCAGATTTTTGTAATAGTCGAGATGTTCGCGATCGATATTCGTGACGATGGCGGCGTAGGGAAGGTAGTGTAGAAATGAGGCTTTCCATTCGTCTGCTTCGAGTACCAGATATTCGCTTTTTCCTTCGCGAAAATTTTTATTATCAAATTCTTTAAGGCGTGTACCGACGATGACCGTTGGGTCAAATTTTGCTTCTTGCAAAATTAGGGCAATGAGCGCCGTTGTTGTGCTTTTGCCGTGGGCGCCTGCAACCGCGATCGTTTTATACATTTTTGTTAGTTCGCCAATGCTTTGCGGATACGATGACGTGGGTATGCCGAGTATCTCTGCTGCGCGGAGTTCGGGATTTTCTTTTGTGATCGCTTGAGTATAGATGACGCGTGAAATATTTTTTGTTATCCGCTTCGCGTTGTGGGTCCCAAGAAAAATTTTCATTCCTTCGTTTGATAGTTCTTTTGTAATGAGCGAAGGCGATACGTCCGACCCTTGCACGCTATATCCTTGTGTCTTAAACCAGCGCGCCAATGCGCTGATTCCAATGCCCCCGATGCCAATACAATGGATTGTCACAATACTGCAAAGCTTACCGACTTCATTTTTTTTCCGCAACAGTTCTCCACAGCTTTTTCACTTTGTTGATTGATATACTCATAAAAGGTAATCAGTCTTGTTTTTTCTTGTGACCACTTCTCTTTTTCGTTACTATTTTATTTTGTTTTTGCTCTTATTTTTAATTGCTCCTCCCGCGCTTCGGGCGGCTCCTTTGCCGTCAGTTACGGTTGATGAATTGCTTGGTGACCCCACGAACATCGACGCTCCCCAGCCGCAACCTCCATCCTCCTCGCCATCAATTTTTATTCTGCGCGACTCTTATAGCCCAACACCAACGGTGTTGGATCCTGTGTTTTTAACGATACGCAATATCATACGAGCGCCGTTTTTGTTTTTTGGCCGCATGTTCGAGTCAATTCGAGATTTTGTATTTGTTCCGTTGGATACTCCGGGAGCGCAAACGGCAAATATTTTTTCCGCAACTTGGAGTCGCGTCAAACAATGGTTTTCTTCGCCCGTCGCCCCGATCGCCGGAGAAGAACCAACGCAAACGCTTCCGCAAGCAACACCGATTCTCGAAATTCGTGTTCCCGTTGTTTTGCGCCCTCCGTCGGCCGCGACTGAACAACTTGCTTCTCCTACGACTCCTTCAGAAAAAACGACGACGATTGTTGAACGTCCAGTTGTTGTTCGTACTATCACCGAAGTGGATCGCACCGCTGCGGAGCTTTCTCAAAAAGTGCGCGAAGTTTCTTTGACGCTTGATGCGGTATCTCGTCGACAGGACGCTGTAAACATTGCGAGCTTCGAGGCAAATCGTGCGCTTGCATTGACAAATCGCATCACAAATCTTTCGAATACCATTATTAATAATTCCACCATTACCGGTGTTTTGACCGGACTTGCCGACGATTCGGTTCCCGACGATCTCACCATCACCTCTACGAAACAGATTGCAACCACTGAAAGTGTTCGCATTGGTACGAATAGTTTAACTATTTCTTCAACGACTATCGCTGGCTCTTCTGCCGGCGACCTCACGATTTCGACTGTCGCGCCTGCCGCCGATATCGTCCTTGCTCCCGCGGCCGGGTCAAATGTTGGCATTGGGACGACGTCTCCATTTCAAGCCTTATCTGTGAATGGCGGCATTCTTGCATCAAGCACAATTACGTCGACAGCAGTCAATGCGACGTCGACATTTTTTGGCAATATTCTGGTGCATAACAACGTCCAGGTCGGAGGCATTTGTCTCGGTTGCGGTGGCGGCATTGTTGGCGTCGACCTTCTCGTTGTGAATGCCACCTCAACCTTCCTCGGGATCACGAACACCGCCTCGACCTCGCAGCTTGTCGTCTCCAATCTTGCCACACTTGGGAATTTGCTCGTGACCGGCTCCACGACGCTTCGTGATTTCACTGCCTTGAATGCGACGAC
>CAYICF010000077.1:0-2047 GCA_964361805.1 uncultured Candidatus Saccharibacteria bacterium | reverse complement strand
GGGCTCTTGCTCACCGGTCGCCCCTTCGTGATTACCAACATACAATTGAATACCGGCATTTGAATTGAATGGAATAAACCGATGATACACTTCCCAATTACGCGCCGCCCATGGCGCAAACGCGACGACAAAAAACAGAATAAGGAAACATCCTTGTAGCCATCGCCGTTCCCAGACAAAAAAGATCAAAAATAATAGAAGTAAAAAAATGATAGGCGTGCGCACCGCAACTGCGGCAGTCAAAAAAACGGCGAGCAACAACACGTCGCGTGATGTGCCCGACTCGCGATAACGAAAAAAGAAATAGATCGCGGTAAGCATTAAAAAAATGGCGAAATTTTCGGTCAGCAACAACGATGCATTCGTAATAAGATCCGGAGAAAAACCAACAAACGCAGCGGCAAGAAGCCCAAGCCCATCGGACCATTGGCGCCGAAACACACGCCGACTAATAAGATAGATAAGAAACGCCGAGAGCGCATGGAACAACGATTGCAAAACCCACACAGGCTCGTACCGATGCCCAAATATGCGATAGACGCCCGCTAAAAATAATTCATATCCCGGACCAGAATAAATAATGCTGTGATCAAGCTCGGCAGGAGCATCAAGAGAGACGCGGTAGCCAAAACCCTGGGCGAGATTCCAGCCAATATCGTCATACGTGCGCGCATCCACGCCCGGCTTTACACGAAAATAAAATGAATAACTAAGCGATAGCAAAAACGCAAGAAGGCACAACACAACAATCGGCGCACGCAAAAAACGAATCATAGGGAGCGCAACGCAGCAATAGATTTCCTAAGCCCTTCAATGATGGGATGTTTTGCTCTCCAACCAAGAATCTTGAGCGCCTTTGCGGGATTTCCCCAAAAATGCGCAACATCATACCGCCGCGAAGGATGCATCGTTACAGAGCTCTTGCTTTCAGTAAGCGATAGTATGTGTTTCACCAAATTCTTAATCGTCGTCTTTTGACCCGTCACTAAATTAAAATCATTATACGCGATGCGAGATGTCTGCACATCTCGAAGACAAGCAATGATTCCCGCAACCGTATCATCGAGATAGACAAAATCAAAGATTTGATTACCGCCATGAAGGGTGATTGGCTCTCCGCGCAACGCCTGAAGAATAAATTTGGGCACGACACGATTCAAACGATCGTGGACGCTGGTATACGCATTAGAAAATCGTAATACGCGAGTTTTCAAACCGTAGTTGTGCGCATAATGCGCAGTCAAAAGTTCTCCGGTAAATTTTGTGCCGCCGTAGATATTCATCGGGACTCGGGGGCTCTTTTCTGTCACGGGCAATTTTTTTGCCTCGCCAAACACTTCACGAGAACTTGAAAATACAAACCATGGTCGTGCTCCTTCTGGAAAAGCTCGAATTGCCTCAAGTGCATTAGTAATGCCACCAACATTCACCGCAACGCATTCTTGAGGTTTTAAAAATCCGTCTTCGACGCGACTCATCGCCGCAAGATGCACGACACCATCAGGCGCAAAATCTCGAATGGCGCGAGCAAGTCGGCTCGCATCACAAACGTCGTCTTTGGGGTTGCTCGCAACATCATAGTTACAAACAACGACGCCCTCGGCGGTAAGCAACTCAGAAAGACGGGTCCCAATAAACCCAGCGCTCCCCGTGATAAAAACTTTTTTGAAGGGTAGAGCCATAGATACGCTTACTATAGAACGAGAAATTGAAAACGCAAGTTACCCATATCGAACGTCGCAGAGACGATCTCGCTACCGCAAAATTGACCAACGCCGGAGCTGCTGCTAGAATATAAAGCAATGAAACTGTCAATCATTATTCCTGTATTCAACGAACAGGAAAATCTACCCGAGCTCATGCGTCGCCTGCGCGCGATGCTGCAATCACAACAACACACAGGGGAGATTATTTTTGTTGACGACGGCTCAACTGATGCAACGCCCACAATGCTGAGCGCAGAATCGGCAAACGACGCACAAATCAAAATAATTATTTTTTCACGCAATTTTGGACACCAAGCAGCAATAACTGCGGGTCTAAACCA
>CAYICF010000076.1:0-2070 GCA_964361805.1 uncultured Candidatus Saccharibacteria bacterium | reverse complement strand
TGGCGATCGGAAAAAGGAGATGCTCCAAGATATTGCGACGGTCACTGGCGCGGAGCTTGTGACTGAAGATTTGGGTAAGAAAATTGAAGACGTTGATTTGGGTTCGCTCGGTCACGCACATCGTGTGGTGGCGAATAAAGATAATACGACGATTGTTGGTGGCAGGGGTGACAAGAAAATGATTGACGAGCGCGTAGCGCAACTCCGTGCGCAGCTCAAAACGGTGGACTCTGAATTTGATAAAGAAAAATTGCAAGAACGATTGGGTAAATTGTCTGGTGGTGTCGCGGTCATTAAAGTTGGCGCGCCAACAGAATCTGCGCAAAAGGAATTGAAGCAGCGCGTGGAAGATGCGGTGGCGGCAACGCGCGCCGCGATGGAAGAGGGTATTGTGCCGGGGGGTGGCGTGGCGCTCTTTAATGCTTATTTAGCTGAACAGCGAAACGAAGCGAAAGAAGATGCTCCGGTCATACAAGCAGCGCGTTCGATTTTAATGCGCGCACTTGAAGCGCCTTTGTGCGCCATTGTTTCGAACAGTGGCCAGTCGCCATCGGCAATTGCTGCGGACGTCAAAAAACAGAAAGATGCGCAATCGGACGTGGCGATGAAAACATGGTTTGGCTACAATGCAGAAACCGGCGAGCTTGTTGATCTTCGGAAACATGGAATTTTGGATCCGTTGAAAGTGACGAAGATCGCATTTATGAACGCGCTTTCCGTCGCGAAGAATTATTTGGTGATGGGCGCTGCGGTCGTTGAGCTTCCAAAGAAAGATTCTTCGGCAGGTGGAGGACCCGGAATGGGAGGAATGGGTGGTATGGGAGGAGGAATGGGGGAATACTAGATCAAAAATCAAAATGCAAAAGTAAAAGTTTTGGTTTTTTCCGTCCCGCATTGCGGGACGGTTTGTGTTTTGAGGTGATTTTGTTATTTTTTTATTCAAACTTCATTTTTTACGCTATAGCAATAAAAGTGACGGGTGGTTGTTTTTCGTGTTCGAGTTATTATTTTTTTGTGTTTGTGTTTTTATAAGGTTTCGATTATGATATTTTTGAAATGCGTTTTGTGTGGTGCGCTTCAGATTGGCTGGTTGTGTTTTGAGGTGATTTTGATTTAGAATGTTTTTGATGCGCATCAATGAGTTGTTTAGAATGTGCAGCGGTGTGTTTTTGGAGCGAGCATCATGCGTTTGAAAGAGTGGCATTGTTGGGCTATTCTGATCTTCCTCTCCTCCCTCGCTATCGCTCTCCCGCTGATAAGAGATTATTCTAGTTTTCGTTCTCTGTTCAACGTTTCACCGAGCGTTGCACTTTCTGATCAAGATCGGCGCGAGTGGTGTTTCTCGAGCATTTCTACGCTTCCGTCGGGTGCTTCGTATGTTGCTGGTGTTAATTTCCGTCTCATCGCGAGCGATCGTGTTCGCGAGTATGATCCTTCGGCCACTGTCTTGCTTGAAGGTTTGCGTGTCGAGTTGAAGCAGGAGCTTCGTGATACACGCATTCGTTTTCCTGAACCGGTTCTACCGTGGGTTCGTTCGCCCAACGAATGCCTATATGGTTTTGGGTCGTCATATACCGTTCCCGACTTTTCTTCTGCGGTCTTATTTTGTCCGAACGAGGAAGCTCGGGCAAAATGGCAGGGCTGGATCGACGCGAAGATGACCCAAGCTCGCCCTTATCTCAGCAACCTTCCCTTGCCGCCGTTGATTTTTCCGCCAGAAGAAAAGAAATAACTTTGCGCTTCGTTCGTTTCGGATTTTGTCCGTCACGGTTCTCGCATTGCGAGGATCGCTGGCGGATTTTTTATTTATATTTGCTCGTTTATCATTTTCTAACGATCGTTGGAAAATGATAAATCGCCTTGCTCGCTTTAGCGACGCTGTGTAGATATAATAAAAAATAATGAAACAATATTTAGATATTCTTCGTGACGTTAAAATCAATGGCGTCAGAACTGCAAATCGCACCGGCACCGACACGATTGGTGTGTTTGGTAGGCAGATGCGTTTTGATTTGCGCGAAGGGTTTCCGTTGCTTACCACAAAAAAAGTGCATTTGAAATCTATTGCGC
>CAYICF010000075.1:0-2095 GCA_964361805.1 uncultured Candidatus Saccharibacteria bacterium | reverse complement strand
CATGATGAAAAACGTTGCGCGCGGCAAAGAATTATTCGCCGTAAACATGTTTGTCGGTCCCGAAGGGGGCTGGAGCGACGCCGAGCTTGAGGAATTCCGAAGACGCGAAAAAGACGGCTATCCCATACAGCTCGTGAGTCTTGGCGCGCGCACGTTGCGTGCAGAAACCGCCGGCGTCGTAGCCGCGGGAATTTTATTGACACGATAGCAGAAAGTCGGTAAGGTAAGAGGGAGTTTTTTTGGAAAGGAGTATGCCATGGACAGCGAACAAGTCGTGGAAGCGCTCAAAAAGGAATGTCGGAAAGTGAAGTTGGCACCGAGCGATCCGGTTGAGGACGACCCGGTCGATGCGGTGTTGCGCCTGGAGTTGCTGCAGAACGACACGAAATACATCGCGATCGTGATCTACGACGCGGCGAAGCGTCTCATGAGTGCGCAGATCGCAAGGCGTGAAGACGAGGGGGAAGGCATGTTGGCGGACGACGGCGTTGCCTCGCGGATGTACCTGCCGAAGAAGGAGGGACAGCGGCTCGAGCGGGCACTTGCAGAATTTGCCTCGAGCATCGCCTCGTCTCTTGCCCTGTCGGAACTTTATGACGAAGAGGGCGACGACGACGAGGAGGAATCCGAGGACGAGGACGACGGGAGTGACGAGGAGGAAGAGGGCAGTGAGCCGTATCCCGACCCCGAGAAGCCGTGGAGTCCGGAATCGGAGGCGGAGTGGAGGTAGCCCACCGAAAAAGACTGGTTCGGTGGAACGGACACCGACAGCGACACGCCGCGTTAAGCCGCATAAGCCGCATAGCATTATCGTTGTGCGGATTTTTATTATGTTAAAATGAATGTATGCCAGGTAGTGAAAACTCGATAGCTGTCTGGCGCCGAGAATTAATCGAGTTTCTACTACCTGGTATGCAGAAAATTATCTCTTTTATCTGTTCCGAAACCAAAAAACTCCCAAACGGAGAAGTGCTCGCGATCCCGCAAAGCGAAAGCGCCCCTCATTACTACAGCAGCTCCGTGCCGCGCCAGACGTTGCTCGACAAAGAGGAGCACGTTGTTCGTGGGAAAAAGGTGATGTTCGAAATCAAGGCATATCATCCCGACGTTATTTTGGTCGAGGGACAAGTTGAAGTCGAAGATATTTTTTCAAAAGAAGCATTCGAAACGCGCGAAAACCTCATCGATCAATGCCACGCTATCATCAAACGTCGCGGCGGAAAATTTGAAATGAGCGAAGAATATTCCATTGGCATTGTGCGGAACTACGAAGGCGACCCCGAACAATTCTTCAAATATAGTCGCGAGATGGCAGGATTTTTAAAGTCCGAGCGCATGGAGCTCGACGAAAAAGAAGTCGAATATACATTGAGTGCGCAAATGAAATATGCCAATAACGACTTGGTAATCGTGGATTGGGACGGCGCGTTTGTGTTTGATCCGAACGGCGAATACGAATCAATCGTTGAGTTGCTCCAAATCGCAAATTTGCAACTGTTGCGTTATCGTATGCTCGATGGCGATCTTGACCGGAGGCTACGCGAAGTAGGACGCGTCGTGCGTGAGCAGGTAGGGAAGATGACAATTTTTCAAAACAAGGAAGTCGAACAAGCGTTCCGCGGCGTGATCATGATTCGCTCGCGCTCAATTGCAGAATTCGAAGCGATTGATCGCGAAATTAAATTGATCGGCGATTGGTATTCGGCGCGCTTATATGAGCTTGTTGCAAAAAAAATGCGTTTCGACGCATGGAAGACTGCGATCAAAGAAAAGCTCGATTCACTTGAAGACGTCTATTCGATCGTGTCTGAGAACTTCAGCATGTCGCGCCTGCACTATCTTGAATTTATTCAGATTATTCTCTTTTTCGTGCTTCAAGTCGGCTGGATGGTTTTGATCGTGCTTGAGTTTATCTATTACACGAAGTAGACTAAAAAACGACGATTGGGCCTGTTGTAAAGTGGCATTACGCGGCATTCGCATTGCCGAAGCGGGAGTTCGATTCTCCCCAGGTCCACATTTTAGAAAACCGCAAGGAATTGGAAGTGGGGGGGGCGCGGGGGGGGGGGGGGTGGTTTTGTTTTTTTTGTGGGTT
>CAYICF010000074.1:0-2206 GCA_964361805.1 uncultured Candidatus Saccharibacteria bacterium | reverse complement strand
CGATCCGCTTTCAGCGGATTGTTTTAGCCAAAATGTATCCCACATATCCCGCGCGGGGTGCGACTCGGGAATATTTAATGCATCAAAATTATAGTGCGCGGTTTCGACTTCTGGCCCTTCGACAACCGAAAAATTCAATTCTTTAAAAATTTCGCGGATTTTGTTTTCGATACGCGTCAATGGATGCAGATGTCCGAGCTGCGGACGATGGCCGGGAAACGTGAGATCAACTGCTTGTTCTTCTCCTGTTGCGAGCAACATTCCCCCTTTTTCCAACAATGCTGCCTCGATTGCTGCGCGAGCGTTGTTTGCTGCTCCACCAACCGAACGCTTCTCGGCGTCGCTTAAATCTTTTAGCGATCGCAATACGATCGTTAATTCGCCCTTGCGACCAAGATATTTCAAACGTACTAAATCCAACGCCTCTTCGGTTTTCGCTTCGAGTATTTCTTGTACTGCGTGTTGAGCAATCAACTCGACGTCCATGGTTCAAATTATATCAGAATTTGAAGAAAAAATAAAAAAATCCGGGCTGCTTCTCAAAAAAAACAAGTTTCAGAAAATAAAAACAATCTGGAATCTATTCAGGACTCTCAGATTGTTCTGCGGTCTTCGGGGCATCTTCGCGTTCGAGGTCGCGGATGTTCCAGGCGTAGACTTCCGTTCCGTCGTCGAGCCGCACCTTGCAGTATCCGTATCCATCCTCCTTGATCACCACGCCGTGTTTACCATCGTGCGGACGAAGGTTCGATGCACCTAATCCGCGATTCGGCGAAATAACCACTCGATCCCCAACGGTGATATACTCCTCTGACATCGCCGTGCTCCTTTTCTGTACACGCCAAAACTACAACTTCGTGGTAAGCATAGAACAAATCACCTGTTTTGTCATTTCTGGGCTATTGACTGCGATGCAATCAACCCCCGCCGCGACTTTTACGGGATAATCGTTGCCGCCAGGTTCGAGCTTGTCGCCAATAAACAACATTTCCTTGCGCGAGACGCCAAGATATTCCTCCATCTTCTTAATCCCATATGCTTTGTCGATCCCCTTCCGCGTGATGTCGATCGTCGTGAGGCCGCCGCAACGCACTTCAAATTCTGGGAGGCACCGTTCAAGCTCGTCGCGCATCCGCGCACGTAATGGTTCGTTCTTTGCGTGCCACGATTCTTTCATGGCGACTGGCGCGGCCTGCCCAAGCGGCGAAAATGAAATTTGCGATTCGCGATCTTCAATTTGCGGTGCGCCATATAGTGCCTGTGGATGTCGATAGTCAAGCGCAGCGAACACGACATTAAACGCGTTTGTAATTTTTTGTTTTTCATTCTCGGACAGCAATTCCTGATACGCGCATCCCCACCCCCCATTCTCGTATCGATAATATGCAGCGCCACAGGTGGGAAATAATGATAAAAATTTGAGGTTCGCAGTTTGACGTTCGAGTTCGTTCACAAACGATTTTCGGAATTGCGCAAAACCACCGCCTGAAATTACCGCGATTTTTTTCTTGTTCAATAACTCGACAAGAAGCCCCGCCATTGCGGGGTCCATATTCGACTTGCTCACGACAAGCGTCCCGTCGAGATCAAAAACAATTAAGTTTTTAAGTTGGTAAGTTGGTAAGTTCATGTAAGTTCGTGTAAGTTTATAAGTTCAAAAACTTATTAACTTACCAACTTAAAAACTATTTTCTTAATCCTCCACCACGATATACACCGAATACTTTTTCGTCACGCCATCTTTGGTAATCGGCACACTCATTCGATATTCGGCATTGTGGACAAAAATACTTTCGAACGTCTTAGCGATTGCGTCGCCTATCGCCGCAACTGTTTGCTTGGTTTCTTTCCATAAAATCGTAAATGATTCTTTCGCGCCGTTGCTCGCCTCGTTTTTTATCAAAAAAATACCATCTTTGCCTTGTGTTTTTTTAAGCTCTTGAGGAAGATTGCTCTCCTCGATTGCTGCCGGCGTTACCGTAACTGGAATCGGTGTATTGACTGATATAACCTCCGGATATGCAAGACGAGTTTCTGGCTTGCTGACATTATCCATGCCAATACCGTCGCCGATAATTGCAAGCTGCTTATGAACGGCGTCTTTAGCAGAATTAAATGTTTGTTCCTTCGCGCTATCGATAAATTTCTTTACTTGATTTTCAGCGCTGGTAAAAAAAGACTCCGCAACGGCTTCACTTCGTCGCAC
>CAYICF010000073.1:0-2249 GCA_964361805.1 uncultured Candidatus Saccharibacteria bacterium | reverse complement strand
TGAGTCTTGAAGATCCGGTCGAGTATATTGTTGAAGGAGTGAATCAGTCGCAGGTGCGCCCAGAAATTGGTTACGATTTTGCCTCGGGGCTGCGACAAATTTTGCGCCAAGATCCTGACATTATCATGGTCGGTGAAATTCGCGATACAGAAACCGCAACGCTTGCCGTGCACGCGGCACTCACGGGGCACATTGTGTTTTCTACATTACACACGAACAACGCAGTGAGCGTACTGCCGCGTTTAATCGATATGAAAGTTGATGCATTTTTGCTCCCATCGGCCCTTAATCTCATGATGGCGCAGCGATTGATTGGTCGGTTATGCCCAGCGTGCAAAGTCGGAGAAAAAGCAAGCGATGCGATACAAGAAATGATCAAAAAAGAACTCGAAGGGATACCGTCGGAGTATCATGCGCCATATACGGTATATCGGGCGCCGGGCTGTGAAAAATGCAAAGGGAAGGGGATCGTCGGGAGAATCGCATTATTCGAGGTATTAACAATGACAAAAGAATTAGGGGAGCTCATGAGTGCCGGAATGACAGAAAATAAATTATTTACAGAAAGTCATCGCCAGGGAATGATCACGCTGCGACAAGATGGCATTATGAAGGCGCTTCAAGGGTTGGTTTCGATCGAAGAGGTGATAAAAGAAACCAGCGAAGAATGATAGACTAAATCTATGCCATCCGAATACGAACAAAAACTCAAAGATCTCTTGCAAATGACCGCGACGCAAAACGCGTCGGATTTACACATTGCAGTTGGCGCTCGGCCGACGTTGCGCATTGACGGAAAACTCATCCCGCTTGAAAAAGAGCCGCTCATTACGCCAGATCTTGCGCAAGGGCTCTGTTTTGCATTGTTGAATGATGCGCAGCACGCACGACTAGAAAAGGATAAGCAAGTTGATCTTGCGTATGCATTTGAAGACAGAGCGCGATTTCGCGTCAATATTTTTTATCAACGCGGATATTGTGCGGCGGCGCTTCGATTGATTCCTGCAAAAATTCGTACGATCGAAGAACTTGGGCTCCCACCGGTGTTACACGACCTCGCAAAATTATCGCAAGGGTTTGTGTTGGTGGTAGGTCCAGCCGGACAAGGGAAGTCAACAACGATTGCAGCAATGATTGATGAAATCAATCACAACAAAACCGATCACATTATTACCATTGAGGATCCTATTGAATATCTTTTTGTGCAAGATCGCGCTATTGTGTCGCAGCGCGAGGTAGAAATTGACACGCCGACATTTCACGAAGGACTACGATCGTTGCTGCGCCAAGACCCTGACGTCATTATGATCGGCGAAATGCGTGACGCAGTATCGATGTCGACGGCGATGACTGCGGCAGAAACAGGGCATTTAGTATTTTCAACGCTACACACTAATTCCGCATCACAAACCATCGATCGTATTATCGATAGCTTCCCGGCAGAGCAACAAGGACAGATCACATCACAGCTGGCCGCGACATTAGTCGCAATTGTTTCGCAACGGTTAGTGCCGAAAATTGATGGTGGTCGCATTCCCGCATATGAAATTATGTTGGTGAATGGAGCAATCCGTAATTTAATTCGTGAGCGGAAGAGTTATCAAATTGATCTCGTAATCGAAACAAGCATGCAAGAGGGTATGTTGACGTTAAATCGTTCGTTGGCAAATTTGGTGCGTGAGCGCGTGATTTCACTAGAAGCCGCAGAGCAGCATTCGATTAACCCTTCAGAGTTACGGATTATGCTGCAACGGTCATGATGCAAGTTGATAAGTCGCGAAGTTATAAGTTTGGAAGTTTTGAACTAATCAACTTAAAACTAATAAACTAAAAACTGGGATGAAATTCCAATACGTTGCTCGAACAAAAACAGGAGAGTTGCAAACCGGTTTTGTGGAAGGGATCAACAAAACAGGCGCATTGATGACGCTCAAGAGTCACGATTTATACGTCTTAAGCATCGAAGAACCCAGAGGCGCCCATTGGTATGCGCCATTCCTTGATTATTTTCGCGGCATCAAACATGTCGACATTGCGATATTCACGCGACAATTCGCGACACTGCTTCAAGCGGGTATTTCGCTTGGCGACGCATTGAAGAGCTTGTATCGACAAACGCGCGTTCCTGCACTCCGCGAGGTGGTGTTCGAGCTCAACGCCGACATCGATTCCGGGCTCGCGCTGTCACAGGCGCTCGCGCGTCATAATAATTTGTTCTCCGAATTTTATATCAATCTTGTACGTTCGGC
>CAYICF010000072.1:0-2310 GCA_964361805.1 uncultured Candidatus Saccharibacteria bacterium | reverse complement strand
CTGGAGCGGCAACAAACGCAGCACCCAGACCAATTGGAGCAGAAAAAAAATCAATGTCACAATCAACGTCCAGCGTCTGCGAACATGTAAAGAATCTTCGCGCTCAGTACCGAACAATTCGTTGCAAAGCAACGCAAGCAAACCAATAAGAAGAACGGTGGAGGAAAACATGCCACCGCCCGCATCAAGACGCAAAACATACCAAGAAATCGCAGCATATGAGAGTGCAGAAAAAAACACATAACGCCACCACCGCTGTTCAACGAAAAAGAATGTCTGGAGGCCGAACAACACATACCACGTCGCAAAAAAAGCGATCAAAAAGAAAAAAGACAACGAATCAAAAAATGATGGCAAAAGAAAGGAGAGCGCGAGGCAGACGAAAAAAGATTGCGCAAAAGTACGATGATTAAACGGCGAACGAAAATAAAAAGAGATAGCCGTCACAATAAAAATAAGGGGCCAAAAAACGCTCGAGCCGAAAAAAATGCTCGTCGCAAAAAGCAACGTCAAAATTCCCGCCTTAGCCACTAATGCGCAACGCGGAATCCACAAAACCAATTTTGATCGTATGTCCGTCAGTAATTTGGCCACGAATAATTCTGTCTGCAAGCGTATCAAGGATCAGCTTCTGGATCAATCGACGCACGGGTCGCGCGCCGTACTCCATGTCAAATCCTTTCTCGACAAGATGCGCAACAAGCGACGGCTCAAATGTCGCATGAACGCCTTTTGTTGCAAGTCGTTTACGCACCAATTCGAGCTGCAGCGCGACAATCTGTTCAACATCTGCGCGCTTCAACGCATTGAAAATAATGACTTCGTCAATGCGATTTAAAAATTCGGGCTTAAAACTCGTACGCAATGATTCGCGAACTTTCTCGCGAAAATCCGCTTCTTGATTCGCATCACTTTCAGTATTGCCCGAACCAAAACCCAACGTCGACATCGCCTTAAAATAATGACTGCCGACATTTGAAGTCATGATGATAATGGCGTTTTTGAAATTCACCGGCTTCCCTTTGCCGTCGGTAAGTCTGCCGTTATCAAGCACCTGAAGGAGAATGTTAAACACCTCAGGATGCGCTTTCTCGATCTCATCAAACAAAATCAAACTATATGGACGATGACGCACAATTTCCGTCAATTGTCCGCCTTCGTCATAGCCAACGTAGCCCGGCGGAGAGCCGATAAGTCGCGACACTGCATGGCGTTCCATATATTCCGACATGTCAATACGAATCAATGCTTTTTCATCATTGAACATAAACTCAGCCAACGCTTTTGCGAGCTCAGTTTTTCCAACACCGGTTGGGCCAAGAAACATAAATGATCCGAGTGGTCGCGCTTCATCCGAAAGTCCGGTGCGCGCACGTCGCAACGCGGAAGAAACCACAGCAATCGCATCATTCTGTCCGATAACACGTGCACGAAGCACGTCCTCAATGCGTGATAATTTCTGCATTTCCGATTCCAACATCCGAGACACTGGGATCCCGGTCCATCGCGCAACAACAGCGGCGATATCTTCGGCGTCAACTGCTTCTTTAATAAACTGTGGTACGTCCGAGGTCGTTTTTCCCCTACTTGGGGTTCGCGTATATTTCTTTTCAAACGCAGCGTACTCTTTTTCCGCGGCAGGAAGCTCACCGTACACGATCTGCGCAACACGCTCAAGATTACCGCTGCGTTCTGCGAGTTCAGCCTCGCGCCGAAGCTCGTCAATATGGCGTCGCAAATTATGCAAATCCTCAAAAACGATTTTCTCGGCGCGCCACTTTCCTGAAAGCGCATCGTTTTCAGACTTCAATGCATCAAGCTTTTTTTGAATTATTTTCAAACGAGCTTTGCTCTTCACGCTCGATTCCTTGGAAAGCGCCGAACGCTCGATTTCGAGTGCGGTAATCTCGCGACGCAATGCATCAATGGATTGCGGAACGCTTTCTGAGGCAAGTCGTCGCGCCGCAGCAGCTTCATCAATTAAATCCACCGCCTTATCAGGCAAAAATCGATCGCTAATATAACGCGCCGAAAGATTCACCGCCGCAATGATCGCTTCATCGCTAATGCGCAACCCATGGTGAATCTCATATTTTTCTTTCACGCCACGCAAAATCAAAATCGCATCGTCGGTTGATGGCTCCTCAACCATCACCGGTTGGAAACGCCGCTCAAGCGCTGGATCCTTTTCGATATAACGCTGATATTCACGGGTTGTCGTCGCTCCAATTGCATGGAGTTCTCCGCGCGCAAGTGACGGCTTCAACAAATTTGAGGCATCAATCGCGCCTTCAGCTGCACCCGCGCCAA
>CAYICF010000071.1:0-2312 GCA_964361805.1 uncultured Candidatus Saccharibacteria bacterium | reverse complement strand
GCGCGTCTCGCGCCGCGAGGTTGAGCTTGATTTCTTGCAAAATTCCAATTGGCGGGGGCACTAGGATTCGAACCTAGATAACAGGTTTTGGAGACCTGAGTCTTGCCATTGGACGATGCCCCCTCCAGCGTTATCATATATTATCGCCGCTCTGTCGTAAAGAAATTCCCGCAGATGCGGGAATTTCTTCTACTTTTTCGACTCCTTGTGCTTCGTGTGCTTTTTGCACCACTTGCAATATTTCTTAAGCTCGAGCTTACGCTCAACTTTCTTTTTGTTTTTTCGCGAATAATAATTGATCCGTTTACATGCGTCGCAGCGAAGCTTGATAATATGTTCGGAGTATTTTGATGCCATACACTATTGATTTCCATCGTAGCCGATCTGTGCTTTTTTTGCAATAAAATTTCCCGACCCCGCCCCCGATCGGGGGCTATGTTGTGTTGCTGAGCCGATGGTCGGGATTGAACCGACGACCTACTCCTTCGCGTACACCTCCATTTGTTCGCATTACTGCGTTATAGAAGGGCTAGACTGTATCTTAATCCTGCGTCACAGGATTCCCTTGTCAGTCGTTCGAGCCCCGCGATCAGCGGTGCTACGGTCTGATCCGCCAACTGGCGGACTTTAACCGTTATTCAGGATTCGCGACAACATTGCTGTTGTCGTGGGCGGTAATAGCGATCCACCATGGAGTTGCTCTGCCACTGAGCTACATCGGCAACAGTCCCATCGTAACAAAAATCTGCGCTAACGAGCAAGCTCGTCGAGCGCAGTTTCGAACTGCGTATCGCGCCCTCGTAAAGCATCATAGGCTCGCATGGGCACCAATCGGTCTGGACGCACGCCTCGACCTTCCAGAATGACGCCGTCCATCATTTCGATTTTGGTGATGGCCACACACATGAGCGGCCCAGAAAGGAAACGGATGTCGTCTCTCCCCTCGACAAAACCATTCGTCGGCGTTCCGATGAGCTGTGCGCGACCATATTTTTGCATTGCATATGCAAAGATTTCTGCCGCACAACGTGTTCCGCTACCAATGAGTACGCTCGCTGGGATCTTCGCTTGTGGGAAGCCGTAGCGTGCCGCATCGTTTGTTTCGATCACGATGAGCTCATTCCGCGAGGGGCATGTTGCCCTAAAGACCCTTTTCCCGTGATTGAGAAACACGCTGAGCAATGCGCCAACGATCGCCCCGCTTCCACCAGAATTTTCTCTGAGGTCAATCACGATGCCATCCGGATGATTGTTTTCGAGCTCCGCGAGCATCGTGTCAACAATGGAAGAGTCGTTGATCGTAAATGCACGCAAACGCATGTACGTAACACGCTTCCCGTTCTTTGTGAAGCGCCGAATGTCCACCCACGAATCATTGGTGCGGTATGCGTTTCGATTTATACTCGCTTCGCCCACCGTACCATTGCGCGAGATCCGAACTCGCACTACCCCATTCGTCCCTCGCAGCAACGTTTGCGTTTCTTCAAGCGTTGACGGTGCCTTCCCATCGATTGCAATGATCCGATCGAGCGAGAGAAGCCCGGCGCGCGCAGCAGGTCCATCAGGAAGAATGTTCGCGATAACAAATATTCCTTCGATTTCCATGAGCGTCGCGCCAATCCCATAGTATCTTCCCAAACCATCGTCGTACCGCTGCCAGCTCTCCGCCTCTCGTTCGCTCAACAATATCGAATGAGAAGAGCGCATCGTCGCCACGAGCGCCTTTGCGGCAGTAATTGCAATTTCTTCTTTGGAGATACCCTTCTCTGCGCCCCAGGCAATTGCCTCGTCCATCTTCGCAATGAATTGCATCCGCGCTGTAGTTACTGTGTTTGACGCATGAATTCCCGGCGTCTCCCACACCATGCCATGCGCCAGAAACAACGCACGGATACCTTCGAGCCCACCATCGAACAACGCTGCGTCGTTCAACTCATTACTTCGATAATGATACTGATGCAACTTTTCCACTGCTTCGAAGGAATATTCGTACCCCTGCTTGGCGTCTGCATACACATTGACGCCGATCAAGAGCGCCACCACGAATGCCGCGACACTTCTTCGATTGCTTTGCATCGTTCATCCTCCGAGAGATAGTCGTAACTGCTTTTACTCTACTCTCTCAAAAACCTTGCCGCAAGACTGATTTTGATGTATAAATAAAATGCCATCGGCGGGCAGGTGGTAGAGCGGTCAATTACACCACGCTGTAGACGTGGCGCCTTTATGGCTACAGGGGTTCGAATCCCTTCCTGCCCACCAACAACAAACTAATCGGCTTTTTTGAAGCCAACATGCGGGACGCGCGAAGC
>CAYICF010000070.1:0-2319 GCA_964361805.1 uncultured Candidatus Saccharibacteria bacterium | reverse complement strand
ATCATAGAGCACCTGCTGCTGACGCTGTTTTAAAAAATCTTCACTCCAAAATTTTTCATTTTTCATTCTCAATTCTTCATTCGTTTTCGGCTGGTCCCTCGATTAGCTCCGCCGTCGCTCCCATCTTTGAGCCCGTGATCTTCAACACATCTTTATCGACTTTTCCGAATTCCTTCGACGCATTGTTATACATTGAAACGGTTGTACCTAAATGCGTCCCGACTTTTTTAAAAAATGTTTCGTACGTCAGCAGATGCCGGCTCAAATTTTCTACTTGTTTGATGATCTCCTGTGCCTGTTCGGAAATTTTTTGATTTCGGAGGCCCTGGAGCACGGTCTGAAGATACGCCAAAAACGATGTCGGCGAAACCACAATCACCCGCTTTTGTCCGGCATATGAAAGTAAATTCTTCGTCTCATCTAAGACGGCGCCCACTTTATTAATAAGCAAATCATAATAAATCGCCTCAGATGGAATAAACATAAAAGCAAAATCCATGGTATTCTCGTGCGGCTTCACATATTTCGACGTTTCATCAATGCGCGTCTTCACGTCCGCGATAAACGCCGCCTCGTAACGCTTTTTCTCCATCGCATCCGTCGAATCCAAAATACGATTGTAATTCTCTAGACTAAATTTCGAATCGATGGGAATAATACGCGTATCCACGAACACGACCGCGTCCACAATCACGCCGTCAGAAAACGCATATTGCATTTGATACGACCCCGGAGGCAACACATTTTTGAGCACCGTCTCCAGATAATATTCACCCAAAATTCCACGCTGCTTTGGATTCTTTAAAATATCCTGCAAATTTTTCAATTGATCGGTAAAATTCAATACTTGTTTATTGGATTCTTGCAGTCGCGTCAAATGCTCAGAAACATTGCGAATAAGATTATTCCGCATCTCCTCGCCGTGCTGTGTGAGTCGCATGGACTCCCCAAGCTTCGCGTCCATTACGCGGCTCAATTCGTTTAGCTGTTGCTGCAGCAAAAGCAACGACTGAGTATCTTGTTTTGGCTGCGCATCAGCGATACTGCGACGCAGCGTGAAAAAAAGAATAATAAAACCAGCGACGAGAAGCGCGGCAAGGCCAATAAAAAAGAAGGTGCTCATAATAAAAAAGTCAACGACAAAAAAATTACGCCAAATTCAGTTGCAAGAATCAACGGCATTGGAAACTGCCAGGATGATTGAGGAAAAAAGAAAAAGTGAGCGCCCTCATGCAAACGCACGAAAGAACGCGTGAGGCGAGACGGGAAATAGATATCAAAACCAAACAAAAGATCGGGTAAAATACTACCAACAGCTGCGAGCAACACAACGAAAGGCGGGGTCGTTGAAGAAAAAAGAAGCATGGGGAAAAGAAGAGCAAGAAGAAAATCGAACGCGATCACAACGAGTGCGCGCCTTGAATATGGTCGTTGTGGATCACGAGAACGCAAAAAAGAAATAAACGGATAGTGCCCATGCGGAATCGCGTCAACAAAAAAATGACTCGCGAAGCCAAGCATAAAAGCACCCAGCGAATTTCCGGTCATCGTCCCAAGGGCAGCACCAACCAACGCATGCGTCGTCAGTGTCATAAAGAAAGCGTATCTTCATGGTACAATAAAACACATATAATGAAAGGTCGAATATTATTCGTTGATGAACATATGAATCCAAAACAATTTTTAACGCTTGGTGGAATCGTACTCGTACTCGTTGGCGCACTTGGCTTTATTGGGGTGCTTGGACCAACTGCAGACGCAAGCATTTTTGGTGAAGCGTGGTGGTTTGATAACGCAGAAAACTGGGCGCACCTCGTACTTGGAGTCGTTGGACTCGGAGTCGCGATGTGGGGCAATGGAATGCTCCAAAAATGGGTCACCATCTTGGTTGGTCTTTTTGCGCTCGTTGCAACAGTTTCAGGATTTGTCTCAGGACCAGAATTCTTAACCGCAAACCTCGAAAGTCCAGCGGACAACATTCTCCACCTCGTGGTCGCAGTGTGGGCACTCTGGTCTGCGAAAGGATCGGAGTAAAAAGTGAAAGGTAAAACGAAGAAAGGCATAAAAAATCTCCCGCAATGCGGGAGATTTTTTATAGGTCTATTGCCCTGCACGTTTTATTTTTCTCCGATCCAACGCCGACAATGAACGCTTGCGAATACGAATACTTTGGGGCGTTACTTCAACAAGCTCATCTGGTCCGATATATTCAAGCGCATATTCCAAGGTCAATTCATGATGCGGCGTCAACATAATCGGCACATCATGACCACGCGAACGCACATTCGACAAATGTTTTTCTTTCGCGATATTCACCTC
>CAYICF010000069.1:0-2369 GCA_964361805.1 uncultured Candidatus Saccharibacteria bacterium | reverse complement strand
CCTCGCTAAAATAACTCATGAAAATTTTGTTCCACAACGCCTCTTCTTGATGATACAAATATTTCGCCAATTCTTTTTCTTTCACAAGCGCCATCACGGTATCGACGATGTTGAAACTCACTAAAATCGGCACACCGGTTTCAGACTGAAAATAGTCGCCCACCCAACCGACACCACCCCAAAAGTGAAGTCCGTCATGCCGAAACTCCGGAACCACGTTTGCAATATGCACAATATCACGCTCTGCGCGCATCCAATGCATCGCCTCAGGATTAATATGCGGCACAAACAAACGCCAATCATTCACGTCGTCTTTCGCGAGATAACGTTGGATCACAAGCCATCGCGCGCGCGGCGGGTCTTCAATCGGCAACGGCAATTGATGACTTAACACGTCGCCCCGCAAAAGCGAAATCACATGTGCGGCAAAATGTTCGCCGTGTGTACGCGCATATTCCTGAAATAAATTCGAATAATACGCAATCTCGCGCAAGTAATGGAGGAGCAAACTGATCAACCGCAACACTTCTCCTGAAATACCAAGAAATACGGGGATGATAAAAATAACGCCGAGTTCTTTCAAGTGACTCACGTTGTGATATTTCTTTTTCACAAAGCGTTCTGCGGCGGTTGCCCATTTTTGGCTCAATGGCTTCAGTTGCACAGCGCGTAACTCAAAGTCGTTTGGCGTCAATCGCTCATACTGTTTAAAAAACACTTCATTTTGCCACTGTTGGTCTTCCAAAAAACGAAGCGCGCTGTAAATTTCCAAAATATCTTCTTTGGCAAGCATTGCCGGAACGGTATCGTATCCCAATGCAGCCAAAATCTTTCTTGGTGGCTCGGCGATCAAAAATTCGCGCGCCTTTTCAAGTCGCAAGAAATATCCAGAAACAGGTGGGATCAGTTCGGAAATAAAGCGACAAACAATATGCGCAGCCTCAAGATGTACGGCGGAGCCGATATGCAGGGCCTTAAAAATTTTAAGATCGTCCGCCTCAACTTTTGAAATTAAGGCGTCATACACCTCAGAAGCTAAGGCGTCACGCATCGGTACACCGAGCGTATGGAGTCGATCAACGATCAACGATTCGTTTTCGTCGAGAATACGCTTCAAGACCCCGCGTTTGCCCGTCGTGCGCTCCATCGCAACCTCAAGATCAGCGATCACATGCTTATCAACGCGGAGCAATCGTGCAATTTTTTCCCCAGAAAGTGTATCCATAATGACTTAATGACTGGATGACTGAATGTCCAGCGTACTCCACCGCTCCCCTTCCTTAAATTGTTGTTGAGTTAATATCCCCGGCGTCGATCCAATTTTTTCAACCACCGATGTTGCATTCGCGCTCCCCAACCGAATTGCGTATCGAATGTCGTCTTCTGAAAAGCTACTTCCTTCGTCCCACTTTTCACTTTCTACCTTCGACTTTCCACTATGCAATAAGCCCGCCACAAACCCGCTCCCAAACGCATCGCCTGCTCCCGTACGATCAACGAGTTGTTGTTCAGAGAAAATGCCGACGCGATACGTACGCGCGCCATCAAAAACCACAACTCCTCGTGCGCCATCAGTCATCACGACAATTCCTGGCGTCAAACGTTGCAATGCAAGGAAAACCGCCTCGGGCGTATCATAGGCAACACCGGTCAAACTCGCCGCCTCCTCACGATTCACGATAAGAACGCTAAGTTGCTCAAGAAGCGGTCGCAACTTTTTTGCACCCATCGCAATGTAATGGCCCGACGGATTCATTGCAATATGCGTATTCGCAGCACGCAATTTTCGAAACAATGCAACAACACGCGGGAATGGAAACGCGCCCGGCACCACATACGCAAAGCGGGCTTCAAGCATGTCAGCACGCAACCGCCCCATGGTTTCAGAGGCGCCGCGATATACTAAAATCGTTCGCTCGCCGCGATCCGAAAGCAATACGGTTGAATATGCCGTCGGCACGCCACGCACAACCGAGGCTGCCGCTACAACATTTTCCTGTTTCAACGTTTTGATAATTTCTTTTCCTTCATAATCTTTGCCAACAGCAAACGATGCCGCCACGCGAAGCCCTTGTCGCGCAAACGTCGTGGCCGCATTCACGGCTCCCCCGCCGACAGTGAATGTTGGAGCGGGGATCTCGATCTTCCCACCAAACGCAAAACATTCCGCTTGCCCGGTAGGAAATTCTTTATTGCCCGCAAAATGTGGATCCGCAATCGGACGAAACAAATGACTTTGCAAAAACACATCTCGTGTCGCGGTACCGACAGTGAACACGTCATACATATATGCTTATTGTACGACAAGCCGCAATTTATTGGTATTGCCGTGCGTTAATAATCCAAGATACGATTGCGTCACTGCGACA
>CAYICF010000068.1:0-2376 GCA_964361805.1 uncultured Candidatus Saccharibacteria bacterium | reverse complement strand
CCACTCCGCCTCCAGAGCCAACTGTCGGATCATCGTGGAGTGCTGTTGTGAGCACGCCGTCTCGATGTTCTAGCTCAAAACCGGTAAAATCATCTTTACCCTTCACCCCCGTGTCGCTGACAAGCGGCATAACTTGTCGCGCCATGGTTGGGTTTGGCGTTGCTTCGATTTGGAATATTGCTTCAAACGCCTCACGCACAGCGCCCACGCCCGCAGGCACACGATCAATATGCCACGTAACAGTTTGCGTATTCGGCATGTAGGTAAGATTGCCCTGTTCTGCTTTTGTTGCGCCCGTAAATACCACTCCGCCTGGTAGGACAGCCGTCACGTTGACGTCGCTTACATCGGTTGCGGCGTTTGTCACTATCCAATGGATAGCGTATTGTGTCGCGATGCTTACTTTCGGCGGAAATGGTCCACGATTTATTATTCCGGAGCTCGCGTCTCGAAATAGCGCACGCGCATCAACCGCAATTGCCCCGCCCACTTTGGTTTCAAGCCGCGCAAATCCTGTTGTCGTATTTCCTGGCGCATCTTTCATCACCGTCGGAGAATCAATGCGCACATCTGCTTTGAGAAGAAAATTTCTGTCACTAAGGCGTCGAATAACATATGTTTTTTTTGTTCTGATTTTAAAGTCCACAATCCCTTCTGCTTTTGGCGAAATCACGGCAAGCTCGGGGTTCGTGACGCGATTCCATGTGATCGTCGTTCCTTTTGGTCCGATCGTCCCAGTGGTTTGAAGCGTCCCGAAGTCAAACATCTCTCCTTTAAGCTCGGCGCTAATGACCGCATCGCGAAATCCTTGATCGGTGGTGTTTTCGTATGCGATGCGATACTGTAACTCTTCATCAATATTCGCAATGCCGGATTCTCCGTCAATCATCGCATCTAACAACAACGGCGATTGTACGAGTTGTGTTGTCGCGGACTTTTCCGCAACGCGATATTGCGCTCCCTCAAATCCGGCTTCAAGTCGCGCCTTAAATTCCGCGGAGGAGCCTGTGTCGCCCACAAGATTTCCCTTAATTTTAAAAAGCATTTCGGAGCCTTTCCGCAACCCTCCGAGATTCCACACGTTTCCACCAATATCTGGCGGCAAATCTGCGCTTTTCATTTCAAAGTTCGCCGGATATTCGATCTTCAGCCGCAAATCATTCACGTCTATCGCAGTCGCATTTTTATACTTTATTTCCAATACAAATTCTTGGCCTCCGGCAACGCGCTCTGGCACCGAAAGATCAAGCACCATGCCTGCGCTCCCGACAACGAGGTCTATTTTTTCTGTTTTTTCAAATCGCGAGCTTACCCCTTGGGGCACATATCCGACAACAACAATAATTTGCTTCACGCTATTCTCTCCGCCGGTCACGATCATACGAAAATCTGTTCCAATCGCGCTCCCAGCGCCGACGTCACCTATTGTTTTTCCTTCGATCGTTTTTTGCGCGCTACTTCCTACCAGCGCAATACCCTCTGGCAATTCGAGAGATATATGCACATTTTGTAACACGACATTTCCGTCATTTCCTACGTTGACGCCAAACGTAAATGGCACGCCGATCGTCGCAATGTCTGGCTTTGCCACAACAATGCGCAATTCGCTCCCCTCGTTGCCTTGATAAAAATACCATCCGGCACCAACGACACCGAAAGCGAAGACTATAATAAGCGTGAGGAAAAATTTATACATAGAAGGGGTGTGAAACGTAAATGTATACGCTTTATTCTAACATGACAATCGCCTCGTTTGTGGCAATGATTTGCAAGCAGTCCTTACAATAGAATATCGCGCTTCCAAAATCAAACGCTGCCACGCCCCCCGCGCTACACGATGCGCACGTCGCATGCATTGGCTCGAATCCCATAACGCCAAGCAATTCTTTTTTATATGTCGCCACCGTTGCGCGCGGCGGCGTAGTCAATATTTTTTTTGCCGCCCCCCATATTCCTAGATCTGCGTCTCCGATTTGTTGTTGTTTCAAAAACCCTATAAGCTCAAGGCCATCTTCTAAGTGTGCGCTCGTATCACGCCACAATGCGCAATGGTCGACAATCAACGCGTCGCTTATTTGAAACATTGCCGATTCGTTCTCTTGACGTTGTGCGAGACGCACCATAATAACGTTCATTGGCTCAAGATGTGCATTTAATTTTGCGCGGGGGGAGCGCGCGCTGGTTGCTTTCGCCGCTATTAATCCGAGTTCTTTTGTGTATAGAAAAATTCGCGCGTCGCGTTCGCGCCACGGTTCTTTACCAACCACGATCGCCTCAGTGACAAGCTCTATCATGCTTACGCCGCTTGCGATTCCATCCCTGCCGCGATTTCGCGATCGAGTTGCACCCCCTCTGCAACAAGAATCTGTTGAAATA
>CAYICF010000067.1:0-2502 GCA_964361805.1 uncultured Candidatus Saccharibacteria bacterium | reverse complement strand
CATATATGCGTACATCGCAGTAGTATGGTCGCGTTTCCCGAGTTTATCCCCGATGCAGGGGTATGAAAGATCGAGCACGTCACGCAAGAGATATGCGGCAACTTGTCGCGGCCTTGCGACCTCCTGGCGACGACTCTTGCCGGTAAGCTCTGCCACCGAAACTTGGAAATGATCGGCAACAACCTTCAGAACCGTTGAAGCGCTCACGTTCTTGACGGGTTGATTCACGGTTTCATCAATGATCTTCTCAACAAGCTTCACGCTCAATTCGTATTTTTGGGACTGTTGATGAAAAATCAATCGATTAAGAATACCGCCAAGATCACGAAGGTTTTTCTGCGCTTTGGTGGCAATAAGTTCAGTGACTTCATCGGGAAGGGCAGCGTTCCGCTCTTGAAGCTTTGTCTTCAACACCGCAAGACGCAATTCATAGTCGGGAGCGCTAATGTCCGCGATCATGCCTCCTTGAAAACGCGAGCGCAAGCGTTCCTCGAGCGTAGGAATATAGCGCGGAGGACGATCTGACGAAATAATAATCTGCTTGTTCTGCTCATATAAACTATTAAATGTATGAAAAAATTCTTCTTCGGTACGCGGCTTGCCGCCGATGAACTGAATATCGTCAACAATTAAGACGTCGACGTTGCGATATTTTGCTTTCACGTCCTCCATGCGCTTGTTGCGGATAGCGGAGACGACCTCGTTGGTAAATTTCTCTGAAGGGACATAACGAACACGCACTTTATTTTGATATCGCGACTTAATCTCATTCCCAATTGCTTGGATAAGATGTGTTTTCCCGAGTCCCACGCCGCCATAAATAAACAACGGATTGTATTTGGTACCAACAGATTCAATAACGCCGAGCGCGGCTGCGTGTGCGAGCTCATTCGTGTGTCCCACCACAAACGAATTCAACGTATAACGAGGATTCAAATTTGTTTCGGGATCAACGGAGAGCTCATCGAAGCCGGCAACGCTCGGAATAGCTTGATCAACGTCGGTCGATCCTTTCGATCTCGTAGCGAGCGGTTGTGGAATGCCCGAAGAAACGAGGAAAACAATCGACTTGATGCCGTCGTTCCGCGCACGAAGCGAGCCAAGTACAAGTTTATGATATTTATTCTGCACCCACTCTTTTGCGAACGAATTCGGGAGCGCAACAGTTGCTTCGCCGTCCACGCAAGAAACCAATCGGCTATTTTTTAACCACGTCACAAAATTTGGTCGTGAAATTTGCAACTCTATTTCACCTAATACCGATTGCCAGAGTGGATCAAGCTCCATGTGGATAAGTTTACGCGTCTTATACGAGAAGCGCAAAAGCGATTTTAAAAAATAAACGGGGAGAACCTGTGGAAAACAGCCTCCGCACAAATAAAAATAAAAATTTGCGCATAAAAAAGAAATCTGTTACCGTAAACAGTATGTCTAAGACCTATCAACCGAAAAAACGAAAGCGCGCACGAACGCACGGGTTCCTCAAACGCCAGCGTGGACACGGCGGACGTCGCGTATTGCGCAGTCGTCGTCAAAAAGGACGCCGTAAGCTAACCACGGCCTAACCACTCATCGCGAAGCGTTATGCTCTCGAAACGTTTTCGTATTCCGATTCAACACTACGTCGGCACAAACACTCCACGACCGGCAAAAACAATTCGCGGAGCATTATTTGGTGTCCGCATCTATCGCACCACGCTCCCCTATGCACGCATCGGCGTTGTCGTCAGTAAATCAGTTGATAAACGCGCGGTGGTACGTAACCATATTCGACGAACAATAATAGATGCTGCACAAAAACAACTTGCGACGCTCCCGGTTGCCGACTACATAATCATGGCGAACGTAGCTGCGGGAAAAACAACCAAAGATGAGCTGGCGGTCGCAACAACAAAAACGTTAAAATCTCTATTATAATAAAACGTACAAATTTGTGTAAGTTTTACACCGCCCATGTTCCATACCTATCTCTACCAACCTCTATTCAACGGATTGATCTACCTCTATAACACCGTTGCGTTCGGCGATCTTGGTGTTGCGATTATCTTACTCACGCTTGTTATCCGCATACTGCTTTTCCCGCTGTTCTACAAAGGATTCAAAAATCAAACGCTGATGCAAAAAATCCAGCCGGAAATCGCGCTCCTGCAAGAGACGCACAAACACGACAAAGAAAAAATGGCAACGGCAATGATGGAGGTATATAAACGATACAACGTGAATCCATTTTCAAGCATCATTTTAATACTTCTACAACTACCGATCTTGATTGCGCTCTACCAAGTATTCTTAAATGAATTCGGCGACGAAGCACTGAAGGACCTCTATGCATTCATAGCAAGTCCAGGGCATCTGAATGCGACATTCCTCAACTTGATCGATCTCAAAGGAAAAAGTATACTGCTCGTCATATTGGCTGCGATCTGCCAATACGAACAAGGCGTCTTGAGTTTGGGCGGCAAGACCGCGACGAGCAAGAATGAGCCGCACCAACAAATGGCG
>CAYICF010000066.1:0-2680 GCA_964361805.1 uncultured Candidatus Saccharibacteria bacterium | reverse complement strand
CGAACCGCAATCACATGAGCGATTGCTCTTGCGGACCCACACGAGCCCCATGCAGATTCGGTACATGGAGGCGCACGAGCCGCCGTTTCAAATTATTGTGCCAGGGCGAGTATTTCGGTACGAAGCAATCAATGCGAGTCATGAAATTAATTTTCATCAAGTCGAAGGATTAATGGTAGGCCCCGACATATCGCTCGCAAATTTTAAATACATCATCACCGAATTTTTGAAAAAATTATTTGGGAAAAAGGTACAAATGCGTATGCGCCCGAGTTATTTTCCATTTGTCGAGCCCGGGCTGGAGATCGATATCAAGCTTCCTCATCTAACCTCGAACCCCGAACATCCAACATCAGAATGGTTGGAGGTCATGGGGGCCGGCATGGTGCACCCCAATGTGTTCAATGCAGTGAAATATAATCCAAAACTCGTGAAAGGGTTTGCGTTTGGATTAGGGCTCGAGCGTATGGCGATGCTCAAATATGGGATTCCTGACATTCGGATGTTTTATGAAAACGATGTTCGTTTTTTGCGCCAATTTTGAGGCAAGTTTATAAGTTAAAAGTTGATAAGTTCATAAGTTTACATATGGCAACCGGATTAGAGAATCTAAAGATTTATACGATGGCTGAAAGGCTAGAGCTTAACGTTTTTAAATTAACCCAAATATTTCCAAGTGATGAAAAGTTTCGCAGCGTTGATCAATTGAGACGATCGTCGTCTTCGGTGTCAAATAATATTGCAGAGTCATATAACAAGAGATCCACGAAAGAAAAGATAAGAATTATACACGACATAGCGAAAAGCGAAGCAGAAGAAACGAAAAGAAATCTTATTGTTTGTTTTAAAAAGGGCTTTCACGAGGATAGGGCTATTATTGACGAATATACGGAATTGATGAAGGCGATAAGTGGCTATGTTCGTTTTTTGCGCGTCCGAGAACTTCCCACTTACCAATTTATGAATCAATGAACTTACAAACTTTTAAACTTACGAACTTATAAACTAGCATGAAATTTAGTTATCAGCTTTTGAAACAACTCGTCCCTGCATTGAAAAGTGTCGACCAGCTTGTCGAGGCGCTCACCATGCATGCGTTCGAAATCGATTCCGTTGACGGTGATACGATAGATATCAAGCTGCTGCCGAATCGCTATTCTGACGCCGGTTCGCATTGGGGTATGGCACTCGAAATCGCAGCGATACTCGGGGTAAAGACGGCAATTCCAAAAATAAAAACAGTAAAGCCGAGCGTTATAGGGGGCATTGGGCTCGCGCTCGAGGTACCAAAAGAAGCGTGTACGCGTATAATGGTGCGCTATTTCGACAACATCAATATAGCGCCGTCGCCCGAGTGGATGCAGCGCGTTCTTGTCTCATGTGGCATGCGGCCAATCAATAATCTCGTCGACATCACGAACTATGTGACGCAGGAAACTGGCCAGCCGCTTCATGCGCTTGATGTGGATAGGATGGAAGGTGGAAAATTACTCGTGCGTTTTGCAAAAGAGAAAGAAAAAGTTGAATTACTCGATGGTGCGGTACTCACGCTTGATGCAGAAACGATGGTACTCGCGGATGAGCGCGACCCGCTCGATATCGCTGGCATCAAAGGTGGCCGCAAAGCGGAAATTACCGAACGTACGAAACGCATATTGCTTACTGCGGCAAATTTTGACGGTGTGCGTATTTATCGGGCGTCAAAAAAATATGGAGTTGCAACAGATGCGTCGCAACGATTTGCGCATCACATATCCAACGCATTGATTCCCGATGCGATCGCTCGTGCAAGCGAATTGCTTGTTGAATTGTGCGGCGCAAATGCAGGGGAACAGATTGACGCGACGCAACTACGGCTGCGTCCGGTGATATTGAAGTTTGATCATGCAGAGTTTGAAAAATTGACGGGGATGAAAATGGCAAAAGCAAAAGCGCTCGGATATTTGAAATCACTCGACTTCGGGGTGAAAGGTGATCTGGTGACTGCGCCCGCAGCGCGTACCGACATCGAGCGATTCGAAGACATCGTTGACGAAATTGTGCGTCTCGTAGGGTTTGACGCGCTTCCGGCAACGCCACCACGCGTCGCGCTTCGGCCAGCCGCGCATAGCGACGCAGTGACACTCAAAGAATTAATTCGCAACGCGACAACGCAATTGCCGTTTCTTGAGGTATATAATTATTCTTTTATTAGCGAATCAGCAGCAGAAGTAGAGCGTAGACGGGGGGTGGTTCCAGTACAAATACAGAATCCAATCAGTGCCGACTTCGCCTATTTACGCACCAATCTCATCACGCATTGTGTGGAAAATTTACATGATCATTTAAAACACGCGGAGATCGCGCGCATTTTTGAGCTCGGTCATGTATTTGAGTGGAAGGACGGACACGTCGATGAACGTGCCGCATGTGCGTTCGCAATCGCAAAAAAGTCAAGCGTACCACTCGCAGAGTGTAAGGGAGCAATCGAAGCAATTCTGAAGCGGGTCGGTGTCATTGACATAACATTGAAGGCGCTTCCAGATGGCCACATCCGCATCGCATCCGGCAACATAACGCTCGGCATGATGCGTGTGCTGCCGATACATACAATCAAGCACGCGGTTGTTGCGCAGTTGGATATGGCCGCGCTTCTTGAGGCAGTCGAGGGCGAACGAGAATATATCCCGCTCGTAAAATA
>CAYICF010000065.1:0-2735 GCA_964361805.1 uncultured Candidatus Saccharibacteria bacterium | reverse complement strand
TCGCAATATTTTTTTGCTTGATACGCCAGATAGCCAGCGATGATTACCGCGACGCCGCTTAGCCATAGCGGGACGATAAGGCCATTTATTGTCGCAGCCCATCCGAATATGAGACGCAGGGCATGCAATAATGCGACGACCCCAAAGAACCAACCTGCAATTTTAATAAATGTTTTTTGTTCCATTTTTTTATTATACCATTTTGTGTCTTGATTTGGAAAAGAAATAAAAAAGCGCACGTGCAGTTGCTATCGCGCGCTTTCAGCTCCGTCGTCTTCTGTATTTTCCGGCTGATCCAGGATTTTGTCTTCAACCGGAGCAACTCTGAATTCTCGACACGCGCCTGTTTTTGTGTCGAGTTCGATGAGACAATTGCCTTCTCGCACATGCACCGGAGATTGCCCATGCTCCTCGGCGATTTGCGCGAGAAATTCGTTTGTTCCCACGAAAATTGCGAAGCGTCCCGCTCCGTCCATCTCCCGTAGGTTCGGGATACCTCCATTCAGCGCGGCGAGCGTTGTCTTTCCACTCACGAGCCACTCGAGCCCGATTGGGTTTGCAATCCTGCATTCTCGCGCGATTTTTTTCGCTGTGAATCTTGCGGCGCGACGTCCTTTCGCATAAAAAATCGCGGCGTTTCCACTGGTGACCCCTTGGCCCAATAGATTTTGGATGATTCCCGCGTCTTCGTTTTTGGAAGCTACGCGCAGTTTGCCTGTAAGTTCATTCAGCTTACCCTCAGGCAGAAAAAGACAGCGGGCCATGGCACCCTCGCTACGGATAGTGACCAGCGATCGTGAAAGAGTCAATACTTACCTTACCGCAGCTGCCCTGACAAATGCAATAAAGAGCGGATGTGGAGTGAGTGGTCGAGATTGGAATTCGGGATGAAACTGTGTACCAAGGAAAAACGGATGAATGTTTTTGGGGAGTTCGACAATTTCCATTAATTTGTGATCTGGCGACACACCGGAAAAAATCAGTCCTTTTGATTCGAGCTGTTCAATATAGGCAGGATTCACTTCGTATCGATGTCGGTGACGTTCGGAAATTTTTTCTGCTCCATATGCTTCGTGCGCAGTCGTGTCCGGCTTGAGCACTGCGGGATATGCTCCAAGCCGCATGGTGGCGCCATAATCCCTTTTTTCGAGTTTCTTTTTTTGCTCCGGTAGGATGTCGATCACGGGATGAGGCGTTTCTGAATTTATTTCGGTCGTGTGCGCGTTCGCGAGTCTTGCAACGTGACGCGCAAATTCAATTATGGCAAGCTGCATGCCGTAGCATAATCCAAAATATGGAATTTTCTGCTCGCGACAAAATTGTATTGCATTAATTTTCCCTTCGATCCCGCGATCACCAAAACCGCCGGGCACTAATATGCCGTCGTATGTTTTTAGTTTTTCGAGCTTTTCTTGTTTCTTCTCTCCCTCAAGCTCTTCGGCGTTTAGCCATTCGATTACCGGCTTGCGTCCTGCCGCATATGCAGCATGCTTGATTGCTTCGATGACTGAAATATATGAGTCAGCAAGAACGAAATTTCCAGTGCTAAAATATTTTCCCACAATGCCGATTTGTACTGGATTTTTGCACGCGTTGATGCGTTTGACGAGCGCGCGCCACTCTGCGCCGTTTCTTTTTTTCGCTTTCAGCTTTAGTTTTGCCAGTAGTTTTGTGCTCAATCCCTCACGTTCAAAATTGATCGGGACTTGATAAATGTGCGCAACGTCGGGCGCAGAAATCACGTCGCCTTCATCGAGGTTGCACATAAACTCCAGATGTTTTTTCCGTTTTTCGTCCAGCGGTACATTTGCGCGACCGAGAATGATATCCGGCTGTAACCCTGCGGCGTTTAAGTTACGCACTGCATGTTGTGTTGGTTTTGTTTTGAGCTCTGTGCCGCCAGCACCAAGTGCGGGCAAGAGGCTCACGAGCACTAATGCCACGTCGCCGCGATGTTTTTGTCTTAAAATACGGACTGTTTCCAAGAATAACATGTTCTGGTATTCGCCAACCGTGCCACCAATTTCGATAATTGCGACATCGGCCTCGCTTTTTTTTGCTGCGACGTTGATACGTTCGATTACCTCAAGCGGAATATGTGGCACAACTTCGACGCATTTTCCTTTGTATTCCAAATTGCGTTCTTTTTGAATCATGGCAAGATAAATGCTGCCGGTTGTCATATAATTTGCTTTCGTCAAACTTGTATTCAAGAACCGTTCATAGTTGCCCATGTCTTGATCACACTCCATGCCGTCTTCTAATACAAAGACCTCACCGTGTTCGGTGGGGTTCATGGTACCGGCGTCGACGTTAATATAGGGATCAATTTTGAGGGCGGTGACCTTCAAGCCTCGCGCTTGGAGGATGTTCGCGATTGAAGATGTTGCGACTCCTTTGCCGACACCCGACATAACACCACCAACAACGAAAATATATTTTAATGGTTTCTTTTTGATCATGTTTTTCAAAATCCGCAATCTCATATCCAAGACTCACCAGGGTGCCCTTTATGGTTCGCTATGGACATGAGATTGCGGATTTTATCGTTCAATGTTCGTTTTAGTTTATCTTACTCAGCGGGCATTTGTCATGTGCGTGTGGACGGGCGGTGCAATATGTACGGCCGTAGTTAATGAGGCGATATGTAAATGGGAACCATTCTTTTTTAGGAATAAGCCGCATAAGATCACTTTCGATTTTTTTGGGAGTTTTTTCTTTACTCAAGCCGAGTA
>CAYICF010000064.1:0-2766 GCA_964361805.1 uncultured Candidatus Saccharibacteria bacterium | reverse complement strand
GTAAGATTTGGATTTTGAAAGACAGCCCGCGTATCAAAGAAGTAATCGAGGCCCCTGCTCTCTAACGCTCGTTTTCGGATGTTTCCCGAAGACGAGTTTTTTTAGTCCTCTTCTCGCTGTCGGCGTTTGTGTATTTATAAAAAATCACCGAGGCTCCGCGGGGCGGAGAGACGGTGATCTGAGCTCTTTTGTTAAAGATAGCCCTTGTTTTTTCCAGTTCCTTTACAGGACGGGCACTGAATTATGCCACCATGAAATCCTGTGCCGTCGCAGGAGCCGCATTCGCTATAGTTTCCGGTGTGCGTGCTGCTGCTCGTGATTATTCGTTCGGATTTTTTTTGGCGCGCGCGGTCCGCCTTTTTTGCTTTTGGTTCGACGGAATGGCGCAAACCTGACGTACCACAGATTGGACAACGTTTTTTCTGTTTTAGCATTTCCTTTTCTCCAGCTAGCAGCATTATTACCGACAATGCTCAGTTCATCATCTTGCATTTTCTCCTTATTTTGTTTGAATGTCAAATTTTGATACGCTTTCCATATGCACATTGTTGCCGACCTTCACATCCATTCGAAACATGCTCGCGCAGTGTCGCGGGAGATGACGTTGGAAAATCTTGATACATGGGCGGACGACAAGGGGATTACAGTCATGGGTACCGGAGATTTTACGCACCCTGCGTGGACCCTCGAAATTCAAAAAAAGCTTCAGCCGGCGGAGCATGGGCTTTTTGTGTTGCGCAAAGAATTTCAGCATAAAACCATGAAAGGCATGCTTGCCGCGACGCGATTTTTACTCACGACGGAAGTTGCGAGTATTTATTCGCGCGGAGGTCGCGGGAGGCGTGTGCACAATTTGATTTTCGCTCCCGACATCGAGACAGTTACAAAAATCAATAAGGCGCTCGGGCGCGTGGGCAATTTAAAATCCGATGGCCGACCGATTATTGGGATTGACGCAGAAGATTTATTGAAATTGGTGCTTGATGCAAATCCACGTGCGGCGCTTGTGCCGGCGCACGTCTGGACGCCGTGGTTTGCGATTTTTGGCTCGATGTCTGGTTTTGACAGCCTCGAAGAATGTTTCGGCGATAATGCCAAATATATTTTTGCGATTGAAACCGGATTGTCGTCTGACCCGCCGATGAACTGGCGCATTTCGGCGCTTGATCGCGTTGCGTTAATTTCGAATTCTGATTCACATAGCTTGCAGCGCATTGGACGGGAGGCGAATGTGTTTGAGTGCGAGCTTTCGTACGATGGCATTGTTGCCGCGATTCGCAGCGGGTCGCCGGATGCGTTGTGTCGAACATCGAACGCCCAACATCGAACATCTTTTACCGAGACTATCGAATTCTACCCCGAAGCAGGGCGATACCACGTTGACGGGCACCGGATGTGCGGTGTGATTTGGACACCCGAGCAGACCGCGAAGCACGACGGAATTTGTACGAAGTGTGGCGGTAAAGTGACGCGTGGCACCTTGGGGCGCATTGCGACGCTCGCAGATCGGCCGGAGGGATATGCCGATGATGCGCGTGTACCGTTCCGACGTTTGGTGCCGCTTGACGAAATTATTGGCGAAGCGTTTGGGGTTGGTCATGCGAGCAAACGTGTTCAGATGATGTATCAAAAATTAATTTGTGCGTTTGGGTCTGAGCTCGCTGTTGTGCTTGACGCGACGCCACATGCAATTGCTTCGGTTGCTGGCGCGGGTGTTGCTGAAGGAGTCGCGCGTGTGCGCAGCGGTAAAATTTCAATTACGTCCGGATACGATGGTGAATACGGCGCAATCAAAATTTTTACTGCTCGAGAGCAGAAAAAATTCGACGCACAGCGGACATTGTTTTAGGTTACGGGGACAGGGGCAGAGAGTAAAAAGTTAAAAGTAGAAAGTGAACGGGGCAAACGGAGACCTGGGACAAGGGATCGAGGACAGGATATACTGAAAGCATGCTCCTTGCGTTGCGGTATCTCGTGACTCGATTTTTTTATCGTATTTGGCAATTCCTCGTGCATTGGTATGCCCACGGGTTTTTGTTGTTTTGGGAAAAGACGCTTGCGTTGTTTGCGCACCTTGATCAAGCCATTGCATTACGGATTACGCTTCGTTATTTTTTCGAGCCCTTATATCGCGACTATACGACGCTTGGTCGCGTGCTTGGTGTTGTTTTTCGATCCGGCCGCGTGATCGTCGGTGTTTTCGCTTACGGCGTACTCGGAATTTTTGCGGTTGCGCTGTACGTTCTTTGGGCTCTTCTTCCTTTATATATTTTATCGCACGCGCTGTTGCCATAAATAACCATGAACACTCTTGCGCGCACTTATTTATTTGATGAGCCGTTGCTCCGCATGGGAATGATCCCGCGTTTCATCGTGCGACTTATTGAATATACGACCTACGCGTTTCTCGTCGTGCTTTGTGTTGCGGCGTTGCTTTCGGACGTTGCGCAGCTTGCTGCGTTTGGGTGGTTGCTCGTGTTATTTCTTGGCGATCGACTGTTGCATGCTGGCAAGGCGGAAAATGATTTTTCGCATCTTCCTGCTGGCCTTGTCGCTCTCGAAAACTATATTTCTCCTGTAACGCTCTCGATTTTTGAGTATGGTTTTTCTCGCGCTCTCTCGCTTTCCGGCAATCTTTCTTTGTATTTGCTCGAACGACTACTCGCCCGATACGATGTTCGTTTGGTATTGCAACGGATGAGCATCCCGCCGCAACAATTTCAGGAACAACTTATTCAGGAGCTTGGACAATAAATTCTATTCCTT
>CAYICF010000063.1:0-2936 GCA_964361805.1 uncultured Candidatus Saccharibacteria bacterium | reverse complement strand
AAAACACAAGGAGTTTCTTGGGAAACGATCGTTCGCGTGCTTTCGGGGTTTCGTGGCGTGCCTGGACGCATGGAAGTTGTCGCACGTGATCCGTTTCAGGTTGTTGTTGACTATGCGCACACCCCAGATTCGCTCCGAGCGGTGTATCGAGCGCTGCGCGCAGAGCAACCGCGGCGACTGATTTGCGTGTTGGGCTCTGCTGGCGGGGGACGCGATGTTTGGAAGCGACCGGCAATTGGCGCAATTGCTGCCGAGTACTGCGATGTCGTTATTTTTACGAACGAAGATCCGTACGACGAGGACCCGCTTGCGATTATGCGCGCGCTTGAAGCTGGATTTGTCGTACGCATCAAAGAGCTGAATCGTGCAACTCCTCACGAACTTATTGTTGGTCGTGCCGATGCGCTTCGGCGTGCGCTTGCGCTCGCTCTCCCCGGTGATACCGTGATCGCTACAGGCAAAGGGAGTGAGTCGTGGATTCACCTTGATCATGGGCGTAAAATTCCGTGGCATGAACGAGGCGTGATTGAATCGCTTCTCCACAATTAATGTATCGTTATCTACAATTTATCCACAAGATATTCGCTTTTCGCACTCGTTTTTTAATTTCTATTACTCATACTTAAAAAAGGATTTTGTTCTGTTGCGTTATGGAGGAGACTACTATGGCCGCGCGCCGACTTTCTGAAGACGCTCAAGCGGAGATTAATCTTTCGTTGTTGCGGGCTGAGGACGTCACAGAGGACCCGAACCCTTTTCCCAAAGATCAACGACGACCCTACGATGATTTGGGTCGTCAGCTCGTTCTTCGTTTCGGCGACGTCATGAGTTCTTCTGAGTCTTGTGTAGATGAAGCGTTGTTCGGCTTCTATGACGCATATCTTGGCGTTGACCTCCGACGGGTGAGCGCTCCCATGGTCGTCGAGCGCCCATCAACACTCTTGCGCCCATTGCAGCTTGTTGTCTGCGAGCGTGGGCATGAGCTCGCGCTTCGCGAGCAGACTCGCGTGAGTGTCGAGGAGGGACACGACTGGGATGAAATGACGCGCTGGGAGCGGGTTAGGGTATGCGCGGCTGCGTTCTTGGGCGTTTTCCGTTCGGTGATGAGGCTTAGCGCTCCAAGCCCCGATCGTGCCGAACTCGGTTCTGTTCTACCGCTTATGATGCGCATTGTCGCCCTCCTTGACGCACGTTTTGTGCGTGTCATCCCTGTTGCGCGGGAATTCTCCGCGCTGTTTCCTCCTCCTCGCTTCTGGTCGGCGACTGCAGATGCGCGGAGATCAATGGCGTCTCGCATCGACAGCGTCTTGCGCAAGCTTTTGCTCTCGACGCGTGAAGCGCACAATCCGCACGGTCCGTATGGACTGTGGGTTGACCGCGGCCTCTCGCCGATTCCTGATGGGTTTTGGGACGACCCCGAGACCCACGCGTCTGCGACGACGCTTCTCGAAGAGCTGCTCGCATACCTTTTTTCCGCAGTGCGTCGTGATGAGTCTTCGCTTGCGCATGCCGGACTTTCGCTTGCTGGTAGACTCGAACAACCATTTCCTGTGCTTTGCGGGACAGTACATCCGCCGAGCGGCAAGCTCGTATGTGTGCGTCCTGAGCTTGAGGTCACTACGCTTTCTGCGATTCGGCTGACGCTTGTGACGCGCGAGGAAGCAATGAAGGATTCGCGGATGCGGATTCGTCGCGTCGTTACTCCCTAGCTCATTTCGCCTCGTTCGTTGCGTACATCGAACGAGGCTTTTTGTTATACTTCCCCCATATGCGATTGACGTTTTATGGCGGCGTCACTGAGGTTACTGGCGCTAACTATTTACTCGAATCTGGTGGCACGAAAATTTTGATTGACTGCGGGCTGTATCAGGGTAGTCATTATTGCGAGCGGCAAAATTTTTTGCCATTTCCGTATGACGTTTCTTCGATTACCGCGGCTTTTATCACCCATGCACACATCGATCATACCGGACGACTCCCGAAGTTCGTGCATGATGGTTTTCGAGGAACTATATACTCCACGCCGCCAACGCGTGATTTTGCTGAATTGTTGTTGCTTGACTCGATGCATCTTCTCACCGAAGATGCCGGTCGGCTTTCTCGCGCACCGCTGTTTGACGCCGGAGATATTAATCGGACGCTCGGTTTGTGGAAGGGCATCCCGTACCACGAGCCAGTCACCGTTGGTCCATTTCGTGTGACGTTGCGTGACGCAGGACATATTCTCGGGTCCAGTTCGATTTTAGTAGAGGTCGAAGGGAAAACAATTATTTTTTCTGGCGATCTTGGAAACACCCCCGAACAGGTTGTTGCTGCAACAGAGATTGTCCCCCCGGTTGACTACGCCGTCATTGAGTCGACCTATGGCGACCGCTTGCACGAGGCGCTTCGCCAACGCAAGGATATGCTCGAAGACGCCATTGAGGATGTTGTGCGACGTAAGGGTGTATTAATGATTCCTGCGTTTGCCATGGAGCGTACACAGGAGCTTCTGTTTGAGCTGAACAGCCTCGTCGAAGATGGCCGCATTCCTCGCGTGCCTGTATTTGTCGATAGCCCGCTGGCGATTAAGCTCACGAGCGTCTATCAGCGCTACTCCGATTATTTTAGTCCGACGACGCAGGCGTTGTTTGATCACGGCGAACGAATATTTAACTTTCCTGGCCTTCGTACGACACTCACCACTGAAGAGTCAAAAACAATTATCGACACACCGCCTCCGAAAGTGATCATCGCAGGATCGGGCATGTCGAATGGCGGTCGCATTTTGCGACACGAATCGCATTATCTTGGCGATCCACAGAATATGATTTTGTTTATTGGATATCAAGGGCGCGGCACGCTCGGACGAGCGATTCTCGATGGCGCAAAAATTGTTACTATCAACAAGCGGCGTGTTGCTGTGCGCGCGACGGTGAAGTCAATTCCTGGATATT
>CAYICF010000062.1:0-2970 GCA_964361805.1 uncultured Candidatus Saccharibacteria bacterium | reverse complement strand
CGAGGGCGAAAGTCCAGCAAAAACCTCGCCGGGGTTTTTGCGTTAGCGAGAACATTCCGATGCGCCCGCGAGCATTGTGCTAAAATAAATACATGTCAAGTAAAAAGAAAGGCGCAGACTTTTCTTGGGTGCCGTTCGAATTTGTTGTAGTAGTTTTTACTGTGCTCATCATGATCGTGGTGGGCATCTCGGGACAATATTTCCCCGATTGGGCGCTCGCAATTTGGTTGCAAACAAAAGAAATACTTGGTGTAGCGTGGTGGTTTTTCGTAAAGACTTGGTGGTTTTGGTATTTTGTATTCGGTTTATATATCACAGAACTCATGTGGCTCTTTTGGCGACAAGAAGTATTTAAGCACCACGATCTCACGTGGAAGATGTTTGAGATTATTATTCCGCGCGAAATCACCAAGGGTCCGCGAGGTATGGAACAGGTGCTCCAAACAATTCGGGAGACAAGAAATTCGCCAGCGAATTTTGAGGAGTGGTATATCGACGGCGAAGTGCCACGCTGGCAATCCTTGGAAATTACAAGTTTCGGGGGAGAGGTGCATATGTATATTCGTTGCTATAAAAAACAAGCGCATCTTATTGAAGCGGCATTTTTATCGTATTATCCCGACGTTGAACTCATTGAAGTTGAAGATTACGCGCACAAGTTGCCGCATACAGCCGCAGATATGATTGCAAATGGATACGAGATGTACGGCAGCGAATTATTGTTGAGTAGAAGCCCGATGTATCCGCTGCGCACGTATCGTGACTTTGAATCTCCAGACGAGGAAACGTTATTCGATCCAATGTCGACGCTGCTCGAAGTGCTTGGCAAAGCAAAAAAGAATGAGCTCGTCGGAATTCAGTTCGTGATCGTGCCGGCCCCACCGGATTGGGCGCATCATTTTGAGGGAGAAATTGAAGAATTACGAAGCAGAAAAGAGCCTGGTGAATTTTTTGCAATTAAAACCGCGCGACAATCCGATATTCTAAAAGCGGTAGAAGAAAATATTTCCAAACCTGCATTCGAAACGATCATTCGATTTATCTATCTTTCGCCAAAAGAATCATATTACGACGCCTATGGTCGTCGTGGAATTGGTGGCATATTTAATCAATATGCATCGCTTGACCTTAATTATTTTACACAAAATTTTATCGCAGCAACGCCAACAAAAATATGGTATTGGCCGTATGTGTTTCATAAAACGAGGGGTTTTCTGCGTAGACAACGTGTGTTGAATGACTATATCCATCGCGCAACGGCACCAGAGACATGGCTCGAGCGAGTTATGCAGTCGCACCCCATGAACTGGAACCACACACAGGCATATCCACTCAATGTGGAGGTATTGGCGACGATGTTTCATCCGCCGCAACGGTATGTGCTGACTGCGCCACACATTCGGCGATCGGAAAGTAAAAAAGCAGGCCCATCAGCGGGACTCCTAATTTATGGAGACGAATCGGCTTTAGAAAAATTCCAGTAATATGCCTGAACCGAAATTTAATTTCAATAAACCGAAGAAACACGAATCGAATTCATTCTGGGAGACGTTGTGGGGAACGTATTGGTTTGAATTACTGATTCTTATTCTTTTTGCGCTCGCAATCGCGGGCTTATTGCTACCATTTTTGAGCGAGGAGCTTGCGTTAGATTGGGAATATATGAAGAGCGTTGTGCGGCGAATTATAAAGCCCACCTTCATTGGTTTTGATGTCATTATCACTATTTTATTTCTGATCGCGCTTGTGAAGGGGTGGCCGTTTCGTCCGCCGATTTCGCTATTCCAAAAACCAACCGCGCAGGGGGTCCATAAAGGGAAAAAGCATAAAGCCGACAAAGAACTTGCGGCGCATTGGGCGCGTATTAAGAGCAAAGCAGCGACGAAGACCGCAGATAATTTACGACTCGCATTTATCGAAGCTGATACCGTTGTCGATGTCTTTTTGCGCAAATCGGGATATATCGGTGATACGATGGCCGATCGATTGAAAAATTTGACGCAGGGCGATGCGCCAAGTTTACCAGATGTATGGAGCGCGCATCGACTCAGAAATGAAGTGGTACATACGCCGGGCTTTGTATTGCGCCCACAAGACGCCGAACGTGGCATCGACGCATTTGAAGCGTTTCTCAAAGATCTCGGCGCCATTGAGTAATATGGCCGAAACTCGCATTCAAATAATTAAATACGGACCACCGCCACCGGACTTGCCGGTGATCGGGAAATCTGAGCCCAAAGACGTTTCATTTATTGGACGCACAAACTACGTGGCAGCGCTTGAGGAAAAAAAGTTTGTGTTTGGTATCAAGCGTGTTGATCGGCGTCGACATCTTTACATCGTGGGAAAAAGTGGAGTGGGGAAGTCGAAATTATTGGAACTACTCATGCGCCAAGACGTTGCGCATGGCAAGGGGTTGTGCATCATCGATCCGCATGGCGACGTTATCGAGGAGCTGCTCGATTTCGTTCCAAAAGAGCGCATCGAAGACGTATGCGTAATTGACCCGTCAGATACTGATTTCCCCGCATCATTTAATCCATTATCAAGCGTTGATCTTGGTCTAAAGCATCAATTGACGCAGGGGCTGATCGAGGTGCTCAAAAAACAATTCGGCGCGAATTGGACGCCGAGACTTGAACACGTATTTCGATTCACCTGCCTCGCATTGTTAGATTATCCGCATGCGACGATGCGTGGCATGATTTCAATGTTGACCGATCGTGCATATCGTCAGAAAGTTGTTGAATATATAGAAGACGATATGGTGAAACGATTTTGGGCGATTGAATTTGCAGATTGGTCAGAAAAATTTGATACGGATGCTATCATTCTGCTGGTGAACAAGCTCGGACAATTTTTGTCCGATCCAATGCTCAGAAATATTTTTGGTCAGAAAGAAAACAAAATCGACCTCGAAAAATTGATGAACAACGAAAAGATTATTCTCATCAATCTTTCGAAAGGGAG
>CAYICF010000061.1:0-2984 GCA_964361805.1 uncultured Candidatus Saccharibacteria bacterium | reverse complement strand
TTGGAGCATCTACTTTTTCCGATCGCCAAATCCCGGCGCTTTCACGGCCAAGGCAGTAAAAATACCACGAAGCTTATTCACCACAAGCGTTGCCAATGCTTCACCGTCCACTTCTTCGGCAATAATCACCAATTCTTTTTTGCCGGCCTCGATCATCTTTTTGAGCAACGGGAGCAGTTCTTTAATCGAAGAAATTTTCTTGTCGGTCACGAGCACAAACGGTTCTTGAAGCTCAGACACCATGCGCTCCGCATTTGTCACCATGTACGGCGAAATATAGCCACGATCAAATTGCATACCCTCTACGACTTCGTACGAATTAGCGGCTGTGTTCGAGTCTTCGATCGTCACCACCCCTTCGCGACCGACTTTCTCCATCACTTGCGCAATCAATTTGCCCACCGCGTGATCTTTTGCCGAAAGCGTGGCGACCTCTTCGATTTTTTTATTGTCATTAATGACTTCGCGTTGCTTTTCAAGGGCAGTAATCACGCCGGCTCCCGCTTTAGCAAGCTCCTCAGCAAGCTGAATCACGTTAAATCCTTTCTCGCGAATCGTTTTCTCGCCTTCATCGATCATCGCGTGCGCTAATACGACCGACGTCGTCGTTCCATCACCAACGTTATCATTTGTTTTATCAGCTGCTTGCTTAATCAAATCTGCGCCCAAATTTTCAAATTTATTTTCAAGCTCAATCTCTTTCGCAACAGTCACGCCATCAAAAGTCACCTGCGGCGCACCGTATCCTTTTTCAATCACAACCGCCCGTCCACGCGGGCCCAAAGTCATCGCGACCGCCTCAGCGAGCTTATCAATGCCTCTTTTGAGCGCCACCCGCGCATCTTCGTTAAATAAAATTTGTTTTGCCATATTATTCTATAATCGCCAACACGTCATCTTCGTCCCCCACCAAATACTTCTTCCCCTCAACCTCAATTTCATCGGGGCCATATTTCTTGAAAAGAACGCGGTCTCCGACCTTGACCGACATGGGGCTGCGCTCTCCGCGCTCATTCACCTTCCCAGGTCCAACCGCAATAACAATGCCGACCATCGGCTTTTCTTTTTCTGCAGAATCCGGAATCACAATCCCCGACTTCGTTTTTTTATCTTCGCTCGCAGCTTCAATAAATAAATGATTCGATAATGGCTTGAACATAGAGTTTATAAGTTGGTAAGTTTATAAGTTGGTAAGTGAACAAGCCGAACTTACGAACTCATAAACTTATCAACTAATCACAACTAGCACTCTCGACCTTAGTTTGCTAATGGTTCTAATGTAATCAAACGCGCGGGAGGCGTCAAGGGTTTCGTAAGCAATAAAAATGACGCTATCTCTCGCGAGAAGTAGCGCCAAAGTCTCGAATCTCGGTCTCTGCGACCACAACGAGCCAACAAAGCTCAGCGATCGTCTCGTCGAGAACGCTCACATATTTTCGATTCAATGCCTCGCCGTCAGGATGCGCGCGAAGCAAGCAGTACCACTGTGCGGGCACTGCTTGCTCCACTACCGCGACGCATGGTCGAAGCACGCCCGGATGGCGCTCAGCAAAAAGAGCAAAGGCATGCGTCGTCCTCCGCCATTCGAGCACCTTCTCGCGCGAATACTTCTCCATCACCAACACGTACGGTACGTGCGGATAACGGAACAGGTGCCGACCGACGTCGTAGATATCTGCCTTGCACTGCAACGGGATGATCACTCCGCTCTTCAGGTGAATCTCGACATCGATGCCTCGTCGATCGTGGATGCTTCCAATTGGTGAATGAAAATACCCAGCAATGTCGCCGTGGTCATGCATGATGGCAAGCGCGTTGCACACCATGCATTCGATGCGCCACCCCTTGTCGCTCGCATGTGATTGCACGGTATATCCATCCAAAAAACTATTAAAGAAATTTAGCGCGATCAGGATGAAACTCCAATTCCGCATCGGTATAGCAAATGCGGGGCCTATATCCGGCCGGACTCCTACGTATACCGTACTCTATTTTCCATATTTGTACAGCACGCAGCACGCGCTCAACGCCATCGCCAAAAACGCCCGAAAGCACTAACGCAAAAAAACAAGAAAACAAACTTGGCCCGCGAACATCGGTGCGCAAATCATGACCAACGTCGCGCTCCCCATTCGTCCAATCCGCATTCGCACAAAAAAATTCCTCAATGCGCTCGCGTTTGCCACAAAGCGGAATGAGCGCAGAATACAATGCACGCCACGAATCAGTATGAGGTGGCGCAAGCCGAAACGATGGCCGCGTAATAAAATGATTCAAGCAAATTTTATCGCGCGCGGTACCAACATGCGCGATGCGCGCTCTACGCCACCCGAACAACCCGAACAACAAAACAGCAAAAAACCGTGTGGTAAAAATACGTCCTTCTCGTACCGCAACGATCACATCGAAATCAGAATTTTCGTTAGCATTGCCGGTCGCCATCGATCCCGCCGCGAGCACAAATTCCACAAATGGAACAAAACGAAACAGTCGCGCTCGTCGCAAAAAAACAAGCCACTTTTTATCATAGAGCACCTGCTGTTTTCTCTTCTCAAGAATCGCCTGATCCATAAAATTATTCTTCCAAAAGCCGCGGCTGATCAAGGGTTTCTGGTTCTATCTCCATGGCTTGGCCGCTGATACGCAACACATCCTTATCAATTTTTCCAAGCTCTTTATAGGCGTTGTTATAGGTATTAACCGTGGTGCCTAAATGACTCCCCAACTTTTTCATATAATTTTCATAGCTGGATAAATGTCGACCTAATTCTTCCACGCGTTTGCGGATAACTTTTGCAGATTCCTCAATCTGAAGCGCTTTCAATCCCTGTAAAACCGTCTGAAGATAAGCCATAAATGTTGTTGGCGAGACGATCATTACTTTTTTCTCGCCAGCGGCGTATTGAATTAAATCCCGGGTATTGGCCTTGACCGCACCGATTTTATTTATAAGTAAATCATAATATATCGCTTCGTGAGGAATG
>CAYICF010000060.1:0-3322 GCA_964361805.1 uncultured Candidatus Saccharibacteria bacterium | reverse complement strand
ATTGCGTCACTGCGACAGAATGAGGCAACGCAAGACGTCGCAGCATCCTCCGTTTTGTTGCCGTGCGCAGCACCCGATGATCCGGGAAATGCACCCAACCCAGAAAGCTGAATCGAATTCGACATCTTAAATGTCTTAATGCGCAGCACTAAGTAGTATAATCGTGTAAAGAATGCGGTGCGCGACGCTTGCAAAAGGTGACTACCGCCGAGACGATATGCCCGTTGCAATTCTGCACGCAACACCTCTAGAATTCGGCCATACGAAGTCTTGTCTGCAGCACGCAGACAAAACCGCGCATTGTCTCCTACTATCCTCAATAATCATATCATGACATGAATAAAAATGGGCCCCGACGGCATGTGCCGAAGGGGCCCGAGAAGCCAAGGATCCAAGGGATCAAGCGTCAAACTATCCAAAGACGCCAAAATCCCAAAACCCAACTACTTACGGGAGGAAAGCAAGCGACCGCCGAAATTCACGTCATCCGCGAACCAACGGTAGCTGTAGTAGAAGCCGTCCCCGCAACGGATGACGCACAACGCATAGCGGTAGCCGTCGCGGCGACGCCAAACCGTCTTGCCGCAAATGGCGTAGAGGCCGACCGGCCAAACCTCAAGGGAAATCTTGCCAGCATTTCCGCTATCCCGAACGGCAGATGCTGCGCGCTGTCCCCAATTCGTCTGGGGGTTGACCGTGCTGCGCCGAACGGCCTCCTCGAATGAAATCCTCCCGTTCTCCTCATTGCGGAGGATGGGAAGGAGTCTCATCGTTGCAAGATTCAACGTGTCGTCGCCGGGACCATCCGCGACGAGTTCAGCATTCGCAAACGGAGGCAAGATCGCCAATCCGTAGGTCGTTGGCGTAAGCGGAATCCAGGAATTCTCCTTTCGAAGAAACTTCTTGAACGCGGCCCACCATTCCGAACCGTCGTCACTTGCCAACTTCACAAGGAAATCACCAAGCGGTCCGCAAAACTCGCGAAGCGCTTCCAACAGCCGAGCGTCTGCCATGACGGTCAGCTCCTACAACGAACCTACATTCACCCTTGCGGAATCATCCGCAAGAAACAAACTGAATGTATGAAAAACATAATAGCATAGTTCGAAAAATTATGCAAATTTCTTCCGTCGAATCACCTGACGCGCAGCCTTTATGATAGCATCCGCATCCATCCCATATTTTTTAATCAATTCTTCGGGCTTCCCTGACTCACCAAAACAGTCCTGCATACCAATAAATTCCATTGGAATCGGTAGCTCGCGCGCAAACAATTCGGCAAGTGCGCCGCCGAGTCCACCAGCAATTTGATGCTCTTCGACCGACACAACAGCTCCTGCGCGTTTCGCAACTGCAAGCAGCGTTCGCATATCAAGCGGTTTCACGCTATGACAGTTCACCACAATGGATCCAACGCCTTTTTCCTCAAGCGCACGCGCTGCGAGCAGCGCGTTGTGGAGCAACGGTCCGCAGCCCACAATCGCAACCTGCGGCTTTTTTGATTCATAAAAAATTTCGGCCTTCCCGGGCGTATATGGCGTGTGATCGGTGGTAAAAACTGGCGTCTTTTCACGCGCAAATCGCAAATACACAGGGCCCCACAATTGCGCTGCCGCAACCGTTGCTTTGCGCGCCTCAATCGCATCACAAGGCACCTCAACGCGCATATTGGCCATCACACGCATCGTGGTAATATCCTCAATCGCTTGATGCGTTGCTCCATCCGGACCAACCGAAATACCGGTGTGCGCTCCGGCAATTTTGACATTCGAATCATTATACGCAATGGTTGTACGAATTTGTTCCCAATTCCGCCCCGGCGAAAACGCGGCATACGACGATATAAAAGGAATTTTCCCGGAAATACCAAGGCCCGCCGCAATCGTCGCCAGATTTTGCTCCGCAACACCAACTTCAAAAAACCGTTCGGGAAATTTTTTCGCAAACGCATCAGAACGCGTAGATTCGGTTAAATCCGCGCACAACACAACTACGTTTGGGTCGGCGGTACCCGCAAGCACCAATCCTTCGCCGTATCCGTCGCGCGTTGGATGACGATCGATTGTTTCATCAAAAATTTTATCGGCAAGTTTCATTGAAGAAGAAATCATGTACTAAGTATAACAAAAAACCGCCCCGCAATGCGGGGGCGGCGCACACGAATCCCCTCACAGGATTCGCGCGCTCAAAAACTACATCGCTGCGCCTTCTTCGCCTTCGCACGATCCGCATGACGACTTTCCACAAGAAGAACTCATGCAACCGCCGGCACCAAGCGCCAAAACGCCAAGCGCCAAGGAGTCCAAAAAGAAGTGCGCAACAGGGATACCTTTGCTACACGTACCGTTCGCCTCGCGCGCATTTAAACAATATGTCCCATCAGAACGCGTTGAAGCAACCCACGCCATAAGAAGTCCAAGCGCAGACAAAACCCACAACGCTTTCGCGATCATCGGCATCCAGCAGCAACCCATGTGCCACTTAGTGTGTCCCATCATAGATAGATCAATTTAAAAATAATTCCTCGACCTTTCCGGACAAACACTGACATATAAAGAGTATAACATAAAAAGATTTCCGTAACACAAGCAAGGCGTCGCGTCATTCGTGCTCTGATCGAATTCGCCCACCAAGCGTTCGGAGTGCATGAAGCGCGAGTCGCGCTTGTTCGGCATTCGGCGGCATGCCATGCCAGCGATAGTCATTTTCCATAAATGGAACGCCCTTGCCCGGTATCGTGTGCGCAATAATCACGGTGGGTTTCTCATAAATTGCTTTCGCTTCAGATGTCGCATCGATGAATGCGCCGATATTATGCCCGTCGATTTCAAGCACATGCCACCGAAATGATTCATATTTATCCCGCAGCGACTCAAGTGGCATAATATCTTCGGTCGATCCATCAATTTGAATATTGTTGCGGTCAATAATTGCAGTGAGGCTTGAAAGTCTATGTTTACCGGCAAAAAGAACTGCCTCCCACGTATTACCGGAGTCGTGCTCGCCATCCGATAATATGGCATACGTACGATATTTTTTATTATCCAATTTCGCCGCAAGCGCAACGCCAATCGCCTGAGATAATCCGGATCCCAATGGACCAGAAGTTGTTTCAATGCCAGGAAGTGCTTGACGATGTGGATGGCCTTGCAAACGCGAACCCAGCTTGCGTAATGTTGAAAGCTCTTTGACTGGAAAATATCCCGCATGCGCCATCGCGGCATAGCGCACCGGACAAATATGACCGTTCGAAAGAATCAGTCGATCACGATCCGCCCACAGTGGTTGCTTGGGATTGTGGTTCAACACATGAAAATACAAT
>CAYICF010000059.1:0-3409 GCA_964361805.1 uncultured Candidatus Saccharibacteria bacterium | reverse complement strand
CCAGCGACGATCGCGCCATTTTTATTCGAAACACGCACTGGCACGCGGCCAACTAATGCTATAGGAACAACATTTCCACTGCCGATTTCATTGTCGCTTAACAATTGTCCCGGTTTTGTCGAAACCACACCAAGCATGGTTGCGTCATATGGTGTTGCGCTTCGCAAAACTCCCAAATGTGTTTGCGCGTCAATACTTACCACTTCGCCTTCGGTAATCGTCATATCCGATGTTGCATAGAGTTCAGCAACGTCAGCACCTGATGGCCGCACTTCGCTTGCGGTGATATAAATCGAATGCACAACATTTGGCGAATTTGTTGTGTCGGTGAGCCCACATAACGCATAAGACGTGAGCGCGGTGGTATTCGGAGAATCCATCATCGAAAATGTCAACGTAAATGAGGCCCCATTCCCTCCCTGCGTGAGCAGTGAAATGTCACCATTCACTTGTGGATTTGTGCAAGCCGTCCCTCGATGCAACCGGAACGTATTGCGTTCAGAATCGTTGCCGCTTCCAATCACATATATTGTTCCCACAATCCATACTTTATTCACCGCAAAACGGGGCGCTATTGCTGGCGGCGTATCAATGACAATGGTTTCTGTTTGCGTCAATACCTGTTGCGTCACATCCTCCTGATTGTTCAATCGCAGTGCCAAGTTGCTACAAAATATTTTTCCCGTCGTATCCGTGCCCAATCCATCGCAGGTTGTGATGTTGGGGATCGTCACGCTTCCCGCTCTAAAATTATCATCGGTTGTCAGTGTGTCCGCCGCGGAACGATACAAGTTTGTGTCTGTTCCAAACAAAATTCCGCCGCTCGCCACCGTGCTCTCTGCCAGCGTCAATCGCGCGTTAATTCCCGTTGATAATCCTAGTCCGATTTGGCCGGCATAAATATTTTTCCAGCGGCGCGTTTGGGAACCGAGATCATAAAGATCATTTGTGCGAGGCTCAAGCGTGTCATTGATGCTTACGTTGTTGGTTTGCGGATCCTTTACAAGATTTGAGTTAACCTCCAGCACTCCAACTTTTCCTGCTAGAGCTTTAATTCCCGCCAGGCTCACCCCAAGTCCATCGACAGTAGAAATGCTTGTGCCGTCGCCAACACCAAATGCCGCTTGAAAATCCTCCGCATATGGACCGGTGTGCGCGCGCGCTTTTTCTTTTTTATAATTCCATTTCTCGATGGTGAGGTTTTTAATTTGTGCAAGAACTGAATTTTCATTGATAGTTTGCGGATTTTCCTTCAATTTTCTTGATGACGCATTTGTCCACGTGCCACCGGCGGTGACGAAGGCTCCGGAGTTCATGACGAGTGGGCCGAGGTCGGGCGTCGTGGTGCCGATGCCGACGTTCCCCGCATTCGTGACAATAAAATGTGTTGTGGTCGCCGCGCTTGTCGACGAGGCGATGGCGAATAATGCGGTATTCGTTTCTCCATTATTCGCGTGTACGGATAATTTTGCGAATGGACTTGTCGTGCCGACGCCAAAATTTCCCCCTTTGGCGATGCTAACGTATTCGTTCGCTCCTTCACGAATACGGAGGTTACCTTCGCTTGCTCCGTCGGTTTCTTGAATACTCAATGCCCAGTCGCGTGCGGTGCCGGTTTCAGCTGCGGTTGAAATAATATGGAGCGATGTTGGCCCTATATATAAGGCGCGCCAGCGTGCTGCCGACGAGCCGAGATCGTAACTATCGTCTGCTCCTGGAAGCACGCTGTTGCCGAACGTTTTGTTGGTGAGCGTCTCTGCGCCCGCTAGCGTTGCGAGCGTGCCGGAAGTGGGGAGTGTTACATTGGTTGCGCCGGTTGTGGTGAGTGTGAGAGCAAAGGCTCCAGCGGTTGTGAATGCTCCAGCGGTTGTGATGTTCCCGCCGAGGTCAACGGCGCGCGCGACGTCGTTTGTTTTGACGGTGAGTGTGCGACCGGCGGTGAGATTTTCTGTGTTTGCGATTGTGAGATCAAACGCGCCCGATCCCGTAGAACGAACACCGAGAGAGGTGACGCCGGTGAGCGCTTTGCTTGTCAGTGTTTCAGCTCCTGCGAGTGTCGCTAGGGTTCCCGAGGTGGGGAGTGTTACATTGGTTGTGCCGGTCGTTGTGAGCGTCAACGCATTTGCGCCAGAGGTGGTGAAATTTCCACCAAAGGTCAATGTTGTTCCTGCGCCTGTGAGCGTTTTCCCTGCAACTGTTCCGGCATTAATGGCATATGGCGCAGAAAGGATGCGTTTGCGCGGGGAGAGATTTTCGAACGTCACGCCAATGCACGAGTTTGCGGTTTGTCCGACGACTTCGATGTTGAGATAGATGGTGTCGCTGTCTTGGAAATTATAATCGAGCGTATCGCCACCCGCAGCAGTGTCGCCGATGTCGGCGTTGTAGATGCCATTTTTCACATTCACGGTCATGGTCGACGGGGTTCCGCTGGGCCATAGTTTCGTGTCTGGGACTCCGACCGTTGCATCGTCGTAAATCGAAAATCGAAAACAAAAATTTGTACCATTGCCCCCTAATAAATTTGCTGACGCGTCCAGTAATCGCCCTTGATGTGCGACGATTTTTGGAACTCCTGCAGCAGCAAAACCGAAATACGGCGTGGATAACAAAACCACTCCGGTGATCAATGCTATTGCGCGGCTTACTGGCCGTTGTTGCACCATGCTTTTATTTTAGCATTTTGCTATGCGGCATTTTGTGACGCGGTGGATAAAATGTGGAGAAATTATCTGCGCACTACGAACGATTGTTTATTGATTTGTTCGAGGAGTTCGAGCGTTGCTTTGACGGAGGTGTTGCTCGTGTTTTTGAGCACGAGTTGCGCGCCATATTTTTTTAACAGCGGGCTTAAAAATTCATCTCCCCATGACGGCGAAAATGTAATAACCCCTTCGAAATTTATAATAAGCTGTTCTTGTTTCTCGATCGCAGCGAGTCGTGGCTGTGCCGCAGCAAGCGCTTCGCGGCCATTTTGTCGCGCGACGAGTATTGTGCCAAATTTTTTTAATGCGATATTCATATATTTTTTATTAAAACATAATTAACGCGAGACACCCCCGTAATGATTCTTTCGCGTTGTGAATGTCGATCACCGCACTTTCCTTTGCTAATACGAGCTCGGCGCCTCCTGTTTGAAACAACACACCAATCGGATTTTCCGCCACGATTTTTCGTACAAATTTCAACCCATTCCCACGATTCTCTGGTGCTCGACCAGATACAATTTCGGTGAATGCCACTTCAAGCGCTTGCGCGTCGTTTTGTAGTTCGGTCCTTACCCGTTTGAGCGTGTGCAAGATTCCTAAGCCCCTGTCCGCCAGCACAATAATTTTTTTGTGGACGTCGTACGCGAAAAATATACCCGGAATGTCGGGCCAATTTCCTAAATTGTGATCAAATGAATTAT
>CAYICF010000058.1:0-3465 GCA_964361805.1 uncultured Candidatus Saccharibacteria bacterium | reverse complement strand
GTCGCCGAGCGAAGCGAGGCGAACCTTTCAAACTTGCAATTTCCTACGTGGTGCCTGGGGTGGGAGTCGAACCCACATGTCTCGCGACGCATCCTCTTAAGGGATGTGCGTATACCATTTCGCCACCCAGGCAACCCTAGTGACTAGTTGCTCATGACTAGTTGCTAGTTGAGGCGCCAGTCGGAATCGAACCGACGTATGAAAGTTTTGCAGACTTTCGCCTTACCACTTGGCTATGGCGCCGTATATCCTATTCATTATTAGCACCCAAATCAATGCCCATCAAGTCTTTTTCAACCCTTGCCGCGTTTTCTAGCCCGTGATCGAGCTCGAATGCAATCTGCGGCATCGGACGAATATACATCTTTCCCATGAGCATGCGCTGGAGATGCCCGCGGAATTTTTTGAGTACTATGTCTACTTTTTTTTCTTGCGCTGCTGGCAATACACTGACGCGTACTTTGGCGTGTTCTAGATCTTCGGACACCACAACTTCGGTGATTGTGACGAGCGTGCCCAGCGGGAATTCGAGCTCTCGCACGAGGAGCTCGCCAAGGATATCTCGGATGAGCTGGCTCACACGTTCACGGCGATGCGTTTTCATCTTGGTTTGTAAGTTTATAAGTTGGTAAGTTCAAAAGTTCAATCGTTGGCAAGTTTTTGGTAACTTATCAACTTTCGATTCTTTCTTATTTACGCTCGTAACACTAGGTGATCCCCGACAGCAACCGCAACGTCAGAGTCAAATAACATTCCACATTCATTACCCGCTGCGACTTTAGCAACGTCTTTCTTTTGCGATTGAAGATTCACGATGCGGCCGCGGCCAACACTCACGCCTGCGCGTTGCACCTCGACCATGCCCATTTGCAACTCTCCCGCAATCACCTTGCCGCCGATGACACGCTTACGCCCATCTTTTTTGCCAAAAATCGCCAAGACTTCGAGCTCGCCCAATGGCTTTGGCGATCCACCGGCTTTGATCAGCTCTTCGACGGCTTTCACAAGGTCGTAGACCACTCCGGAAACGATGAGTATTATTTTTTGTCCGCGCGCCAATGTTTCGGCGGCTTTTGTTGGCTCGGTCTTTAGCCCCACAATGATTGCGTTGTGACTCTCCGCTTCGTGCACGTCGCCATCGGTGATTTCGCCAATAGACTCATCGACGATTTCTGTTTTTACGTCTGCGGGGCAGGGGATCGCCCGGACGATTGCACTGAGCGCCTCGAGCGAACCAGCAACGTCGGCTTTTAAAATAATATTAATTATTTTTATTTTTTTATCGAGTGCCACGGTTGGTTTTCGTACTTTTGCAATCACCGCTTCGTTTATTGCCGCAAATTCTTTGTCGCTGGTTTCAAATTGCTCGCCAATTTTTGGCAGCGTGTCCAACCCAACGATCACCACGGGGCTTGATGGCAAAAATTCATTTACGCGTTTTCCCAACTGATTTTCAAGCCCACGAATCTTGCCCGTTGCGCCCTGAGCTTTCACGTAGTCGCCCACGCGCAGCGTGCCATCGGTCACAATCGCCATTGCCATAATGCCTTTGCGACTGTCGCGCTTTGCCTCAAGAATAAAACCACTTCCTGATTTTTTTTCGTCAGCGGTTAATTCTTCGATGTCGGCAGTTAACACTAATAAATCAAGTAATTCCTTGATCCCTTCGCCGGTTTTCGCAGAGACGCCTTGCCAACTTACCCCGCCACCATAGCCCTCGAGTAACACCCCGGCTTGCATCAATTCGTTTTTCGCCTTATCCACCTCGCCCCGTGTCTTGTCGATTTTAGTAATTGCTACCACGAACGGCGTCTCGGATTCCTGCAAAATTTTGATTGCTTCTTTCGTTTGCTGTTGTACGCCATCGTCCGCGCCCACTACGAGGATTGCGACGTCCGCGGCCTTTGCGCCGCGCTTGCGCATGCTCGAAAACGCCTCATGGCCGGGTGTGTCGATAAAGGTCATGCGCTCGCCGTTATGCACGATCTCGTATGCCCCGATAGATTGCGTAATGCCGCCGGCTTCTTTGGCGGCGAGATTCGACTTGCGAACAACATCGAGGAGCGTTGTTTTGCCGTGGTCGACATGGCCAACGACGACGATAATTGGCGGACGTTTCATATAGCAATAGAGTACATTATTTTTACTTTGACGTCAAAATTTTCTCGCAAAGCGCTGCGGCTTTTTTATTTCTCTCACTAAGTCTTCGACTCAGACAAATCAACTCATTTCTTGTGTGAAATATAGTAAAAATTTGAACTCGCCCTCCGTCCCGCAATACGGGACTTCGGAACTCAAACAGCAAATTTTTCCTTATTTCCTTACGCAAAACTTCGTTGATTTGTTCTCTTCGTCTCCGCCAATCGTTCGAAAAACAAAAAACCGTACCGCTTTTCTCGATTTGAGTGGCAGATATTCTTTCGTCTTGCATTACCCACGATCGTGAGTAATGCAAAATAATGACTTTTTTATTAAAAAATCCGAGCGCGCAATTGCTGCGATACTCGGAGCGACCACTCATATTTGCTAGGCTGCGTTTCTCCTCGGAATCACAAGCGTTCCCGCAACTCGATCTCCGATATACGGCCACGTGAAATTGAAATTTGTTTTCGCCTTCGGCGTTTCGTGGTGCGCACGATGCATCGCGATTTGATCGCGACGAATATTGCAGAGCACGGGAATGTGCGCGACGATCTTATCGAAAAAATTATCCTCGATGTGCGTAAACCAATGGCACCACTCAAACAATGCGAACTGCAACGCCAAGCCCGCAAAGAAAATCAGCGTGCACGAGGTTGGCAAGAAGCGGAGCCACAGCCCCACGTGCGCAACGTAATTGATCGCGAAGAGCATCGGGAACACGTACCATGCGCCAAGAATTTCTTTCAATTCTTCTTCCTCGCGCGTTTGGAAATGCTCCTTAGGGAAGATGATGTGATGCTTCATGTGGCTTTTGAGTGCCCACACGAGCCCCTCGATACGCTCATGCCGCGCGATGCGATGCCAACAAAACTCGAACATTTGCCAGTAGAGCCAACACGCAAACGCGACGCCAAGCTGCTGCTGCCACGTTGCCGAATCGGCGCTTACGGCGCCCATCACGACAAGTATAATCTCTGCCACGAACAGCACGAGGTACGAGATTGCCACACCAAGCATCGATCGCACGAGTAATCGATGGAACTGCAGCACGCGGTCAATGATGCGCATATCCAAAATCCTCGAAAACGAGCTATCGATTGAGTCTCTGCCTGCCATCACTATATCAAACTATTGTTTTTCTTGATTCTTCTTTGCTGAATCGTTATGCTACGGAGAACGCTTGGAGGCGTCGCATAGTGGTCTATTGCGGTGGTTTGCTAAACCGCTATACGGGTAAAACCGTATCGGAGGTTCGAATCCTCCCGCCTCCGCCAATTGGAATTTTGCAAGAAATCAAGCTCAACCTCGCGGCGCGAGACGCGC
>CAYICF010000057.1:0-3513 GCA_964361805.1 uncultured Candidatus Saccharibacteria bacterium | reverse complement strand
TGAACGCTCCGGATTTTTTATTGAGCGTAATCGATTATCGAGGTATGATAATGCCGTTGGGCCCGTAGTTTAGTGGCAAAACACCTCATTTGCAATGAGGAGGCGCGAGTTCGATTCTCGCCGGGTCCACAACGGATGGGGCGGTGCTATACTAAGGATGAAAAATGGAAAATAGAGACAACTTACCAATCGGTCTTTCCTATGACGACGTGTTGCTCGTGCCGCAATATTCTGATATTCCGTCGCGCAAATTGACTACAATTAAGGCTGATTTTTCAAAACGGATTGCGCTTAATGTGCCTATAGTAAGCGCGAACATGGATACCGTGACCGAAAGCAAAATGGCAATCGCGATGGCGCACGCCGGAGGCATTGGCGTGATTCATCGATTTTTAACTATCGACGAAGAAGCTGCGGCGGTAAAAAAAGTAAAACGCGCCCAGAATATTGTGATTGAAGATCCGGTGACCATTGACGAGGGGGCAACACTCGGAGAGGCGTTAGAGGTAATGCGCGCGAACGGAATCACTGGGATTCTTGTTTGCGATAGCAAGAAAAACATTCAGGGAATCTTAACTTCGCGCGACGTACGTTTTAAAAAGGACAAAAATATCAAGATTAGAACGTTGATGACGCCGAGGGCAAGTTTGGTGGTGGCGCAAAAAGGAATTTCCCCAGAACGAGCATTGGCATTACTCGATGCAAATAAAATTGAAAAGTTGCCGCTTATAGATAAGCGCGGACATCTTGCGGGGCTGATCACCGCAACGGATTTTAAAAAAATGCAGGAATACGGCAATGCGGCGAAAGATCAAGACGGAAAATTGTTAGTCGCGGCAGCAGTGGGAGTAAAAGACGGCGAAGAACGGGCAAAGGCATTAGTGGAAGCAGGCGTCGATGCGCTCGTGATCGATATTGCACACGGCCATCACGCGCTCTGCGCCGCACTGACACGGACATTCAAAAAGCGATTTTCGCGCATCGATATTGTGGCAGGAAACATTGCAACGCCCGAGGCAGCGAATGATTTAATCAAAGCAGGCGCAGACGCATTGAAGGTGGGTATTGGCCCGGGAGCGGCGTGTTCGACGCGCATCGTAGCGGGAGCTGGCGTGCCACAATTTTCAGCAATCCAGTCCATCGCATCCATCGCGCGCAAGACAAAAACGCCAATCATCGCAGATGGAGGAGTGAAAAATTCGGGCGACGTTGCGAAGGCGATTGGGGCTGGTGCAAATACGGTGATGATCGGGAATCTTTTTTCTGGATCATATGAATCACCTGGCGAATATTACATTGAAGACGGCGCAGCGTTTAAAATTTTTCGTGGCATGGCGTCGCGCGACGCGTCATTTGACCGGCCGGGCAAGGAATCGTCTGCCGACCGCACAGACCGTGCGCCGGAGGGTATTAGTTTTCGTGTCACCTACAAAGGCGAAGTGCATAAAATTCTTGACGTGTTAGTAGATGGGTTGCAATCTGGCATGAGCTATAGCGGCGCGCGGACGATTGCTGAGTTTTGGGAAAAAGCAAAATTTATTCGCATGACCGAAGGGGGACTCAAAGAAAGCATGCCCCGAAATTATCAGCAATAGTGCCCTCGCGAGGAGTCGAACCTCGATCGACGCGTTAGGAGTGCGTCGTTCTCTCCGTTGAACTACAAGGGCGAATGCGTTTCGAGTATAACACACGAGCATTCAGTACGTCATTATCAATATAACGACTTGCGATATCGTTATACATTATATAATATAATATATAGGGCCATAAAATCATGAGAGGGCAAATTGTTCCAGGGAAAATTTATCACGTATTAAATCGTGGCGTGGATGGAAGAAAAATCTTCGAAGAAGACCGTGACTATCTTCGCTTTATTCACGACCTTTTCGAGTTCAACGATCAAAATCCGATTAACAATAATAGTCATCATTTCCGTCATCAAAATCAATATAACGATATCGGAAGTCGTTATATTATTGCCAGCGACAAGAAGCATCAAGTGCGGAAATTTTTAGTAGAGCTGCTCGCATTCGCGGTAATGCCAAATCATTATCATCTGTTAGTGAAACCACTCACCGAAGACGCGCTTTTAAAATTTATTCGAAGATTGAACATCGGCTACGCCAATTATTTTAATCAAAAAAACAAACGTCGTGGTACGTTATTTGAGGGGCGATACAAATCGATTGCCGTAGAAAACGACGCTCACTTTATTCATCTTCCGTACTATATTCACTGCAATCCGCTCGATCTGCATGCGCCGGAATGGCGAAGGCGTGAGATGAAAAATAAAAAAAGCGCAATCGAATTTTTAAATAAGTATCGCTGGAGTAGTCACATGGACTACTACGGCATCAAGAATTTTCCATCCGTCACGCAGCGCGAGCATTTACTTCAGTTTTTTGGAGGAGAGAAGGGATACAAAAAGACATTTGAGCAATGGCTGAATGATTTTAGCGGGAAGAACGAGATTGACGTTGTTGATATTGCGTTAGAACCAATATAACGACTTCCGATATCGTTATATTGGTAATAGGGGCCGATGTGAGGGCGGCTTTTATATTGCGATGGCGTAAAACTTGAGGTACATTTAGTAATGAAAAATGGTGGGGTGGCTGAGCCCGGTTGAAGGCGCCACGCTCGAGACGTGGTATACCCGTAAGGGTATCGTGAGTTCAAATCTCACCCCCACCGCTTTGTAAATAAAAATAACGACTTCCGATCTCGTTATACAAGCGAACGCTGTCCGCCTCGCGGCCGCGTGGCGAGGGAATGTAGCTCGAGCTATTTTTTAAATACACCGTCAGAAAAAATTATATATATTCATGCGAAAAACAGAAGCAGCATTTCGGTGGATTATTGATGTACTGGAGCAGCGTGGTGAGATGCCGCGCGAAGGCTTGCGATGATGGTTTTTGTTTGTTAAACTTAAATTATGAAAATGATAAGTCGTCGAAAATTGAACATAAGAACTGGCACCGGGGTATACGCCATTATTTTGCAAAAATGGGAAGGCGACATGGGATATGTCGTGCGCGTTCCTGCTTTTCCTGAGATCGTTACACAAGGAGAGAGCGTAAAAGAATCTAAAGAGATGGCGAAAGACGCCATTGCGCTTTGTGTTGAATCTATTACAAAAGAAAAGCAGTCACATGGGGATCATTCCAATATTAAAAGCCAGAGACGTACTCCATCTGCTCTTGCGGCTCGGGTTTAGGATTGTTACTCAAAAAGGAAGTCACATAAAACTGAGGCATATTGCTGATGCGACGCGGCAAGTCACCATTCCTTTTCATAATAAAGATTTAGGACGAGGAATGCTTTTCTCGATATTAAAACAAGCAAAGATTTCTTTGGTGGAGTTATTGCTGCTACTTGGGAAAAAGTAGTATGGGGGCTTGACAGAATTTAATAGCGTGCTATAATGCTCCTAAGAAAGTGATGGCAGGGGGTTCGATGCGTGTTCTTTTGGAGAATAGGGATATACGCAAAAAATCAAGCATTTATCTGTAT
>CAYICF010000056.1:0-3676 GCA_964361805.1 uncultured Candidatus Saccharibacteria bacterium | reverse complement strand
GGAAATAACGGCAACATTCAAATTAAAAGTTTTAACGAAAATGCGCCGCAATTTTTCTTTCACCATTCAAGAGATTTAATACAGCAAGGGCTGAACGGATTAATCGTTGACCTCCGCGACGATCCCGGGGGCTACCTCGAAGTTGCGGTCAATATTGCGGGGTGGTTTTTTGATCGCGGAGCAACAGTGGCAATTCAAGAATTTCGCGGCGGCAGACAACAAGTATTTAACGCATATGGAAATGGGATATATAAAGCGATTCCAATTGTAGTGCTCGTGAACGGCGGTTCGGCGTCGGCATCAGAAATCTTAGCTGGCGCGCTCCGCGATAATCTGGGCGCAAAATTAGTGGGCGAAAAAACATTTGGTAAAGGAACGGTGCAAGAGTTGAAGCCGCTGAAAGATGGCTCAAATATCAAACTCACAATCGCACATTGGTTGACGCCAAAAGGTTCTTTGATTGACAAAGCAGGAATTGCGCCGGATGTTGAAGTAAAAATCAGCGACAAAGAACGAGAAGAACGTAAAGATCCGCAACTCCAAAAAGCAAGGGAAGTGATGGCCGATCTCATAAAAAAAGCAATTGCAAAAAACTGACTTCGTAATCGAAGTCATCCCAGCGCACGCTGGGATCCATCACCATCATCATGAAGATCCTCCTCCTTCAGTCCATTAAAAACGTTGGTAAAAAAGATGAAATCATCAACGCGAACGACGGCTATGCGCGCAACTTTTTAATCCCTAAGAAACTCGGCGTTCCCGCAACCGAAAAAGCAATGCACGAAAAAACGAACCTTGAAGCCGTTATGTCAGCGGAAATAAAAAAACTTGAATCCTTAAAAGCAAAAATGGGAAAGGAAATATTCACGCTCACATTAAAAACTGGAAAAGATGGCAGCATATTCGGTGCTATTCACGCCGTCGAAATCGAATCAGCGCTCGCGGCGCATGGCTACAAAAATATGAGCGCAGAACTCGAACGTCCGATTAAGGAATTAGGTGAACACGTTGTCTTGATAGACATCGGCCACAGAATACAGGGGGCGATAAAAATAAAAATCGTCTCGAGTTGATCGAGACGATTTTTATTTTGCCGCAACTGGGTTTACCCGCACAATTTTAGCTTTACGCAAGGTGCGATCAAATCCCACTTTCGAAGTCGAAGTGATGCAAACAATGCCAGCAGTCACCGCATAGAGCGTATCGTCTGCTCCGCGACGTACACCAAGCCCATGCAAAAAATGCGATCCGCGCTGACGGATAATAATTTCACCGGGGCGTACCGCTTCGCCGTGATTTTTCTTGATTCCTAATCGTTTCGATATCGAATCTCGGCCGAGTTTTGTAGAGCCAGTTGATTTAGTAGATGCCATAAATGTGTATAAATCTCTTGATTAAAAACTAATAAAATTATAAGCTTTTAAAGGCCGTCCTGTCAAATCCAAAATTGAGGTGGCGAGCATGGGTACAAAAAGTAATCTCTGGAGCTCCGCAGGAATGATCGCGCTGCTCGCGTTCTTCGGTATCGGCTACTACGGAATCACGTGGTGGAAAGAAGATGACGCGATCTATACTATCCACATTCGAGCTCGCGCGATGACGCTTAGTCAGTTCGAAGAAATGCTGAGGGATCGGGGCGCCGTCATCACCAATCACTGGGACAACTATCGTATCGTGGAAATCACCGGCGCCAATTACCAAGAGCGGGTTCTCCTTCGCGAAGATGCGTTCGAAGCCTGGAAGCGCAAATACGGCGGCAAGTAACTTGGAAACGAGTGCTTTCCCGCCGATTTTTTATTATACTCAACACATGGACGAACTGAAAAAATATTGGCAACTCATCCTTATCGCTGCGCTCATTGCAACCGTCGGATTCGGATTTGGCTATCTCGCTGCAAATAAAAATCAACGCACCCCGATTATTATCGAGCAAGGAGCTGTAAAATAAAATGAAATTCCTCACCGAACTCAAACACACAAATCTCGAACACGAAATTTGTATATTGCGCGTCGACTTAAACGTTGAGAGCGCAGAAGATTCGTGGAAATTTCGCGCCGCAATCCCGACCATCCACTGGCTGCTCCAACGTGGCGCAAAAATTGTAATTGTGAGTCACAGAGGTCGACCTGCCTCGCCGTCAGGCGGGCCAAAAGGACTTTGTGATGCAACGCTCGGTTTGCGATCGATTGGAGAATTACTCCAAAAAGAACTTTTTACTCCAATTACATTTTTGCCATTTCGCCACTGCGACAACCCAGAGGAGCTTATTGACTGGGCGTCGCTTAAAAAAACAATTATCGATGGGCCGAATGCGTCTGTGTTTTTAATGGAAAACATCCGCTTTGCGCCAGGCGAAGAAAAAAACGATGACGAGCTTGCAAAAAATCTCGCCTCACTCGGAACAATATATATAAACGATGCATTTGCAGTTTCACATCGCGCAAACGCATCCATTGCAGCAATAACAAAATACCTTCCATCATACGCCGGTCCATTATTTGAAAAAGAATATCACACGTTATCCGAAATCAAGAGGCACCCTCGACGCCCGCTTATTTTCGTACTCGGCGGGGCAAAAACGCCTGAAAAAATGGGTTTGATTAAATATTTTGTGCACAAAGCTGAACATTTTTTGGTCGGCGGAGTCGTGGGCCACACATTTTTGAAAGCGGCGGGGATAGATGTAGGAAGTTGGATGATCGATGAAAATTTTATAGCATTCGCAAAGGAAATGCTTGCAACAAAAAAAATCGTGTTGCCCGAAGATTGGCGGAGCGACAACGGCCGCATCTTCGACATCGGCCCCAAAACAATAAAAACATTTTCGAGCCATATCAAAAACGCCGCAACGATCATTTGGAGCGGACCAATGGGGGTCACCGAAAATCCAAAGTTTGCGGAAGGAACAATAAAAATCGCGAATGCGATTATCGGAAGCAACGCATTTACAGTCGCCGGCGGGGGAGACACCACGCAATTTTTATTTGCCAATCACCTCGAACATCGGCTATCATTCTTATCGACTGGCGGTGGAGCCATGTTGGAGTTTCTTGCAGGAAAGAAACTTCCTGGGATAGCGGCATTGAGTCAATAGGAGATCGTACGATGAGTTGGCAACAGAAAGCGATGCTTTATAGCTTCACACTGACCATCGGAGCTATGGGTATCACGACAGGGTGGGGGGTAGCAAACACGCCGGACCAAATACTCCAGCAGCTTGGCATGGGTTTTGTGATGCTCGTAGCATCAACAGTCCCAACGTTGATGCTGATAATGTTCGCAGCACTCGACAGTGGTGGGACGAGTGAAAAACAAAAACTCTGGATACTGGGAAACATGGGTTCATACATTCTTGGTCTTTGGGTAGGATATCTATTGTTGCCTCTTCTGTAGAGACAGTCAAGAGAGTCGGTGAATGGCGCACTGATCCGCAACGGCCACGAACGCGTTATCGCTGCAGGTGACGAAGCGACCGCGCGGCTCATCGGAAACGCGATGCTTGGCGAAGAAGTCGCATCATCCGAGTATCTCGCGAAAGTCGAAGTCGTTGAGCGAACAAACGAAAAGCCAACGCTCAACTGCTGGACCACGATGCAAGAAAAAGTCATCTGGATTAAAGTTATGGGCAAGATCATTCGCACGCATTACGATGTCAGGTTGATTTTCGAAAACGGA
>CAYICF010000055.1:0-3692 GCA_964361805.1 uncultured Candidatus Saccharibacteria bacterium | reverse complement strand
GAGACCGGCACCTCTTTTATCTTAAGCCCGGACTCCTTTGCAAGCGCGAGCGCCGCATCTCGGCTCATCACGCCAACGTTTTTACCGCCCTCGTCAATCACGCGTAGTTCAGTAGCGGTTATTTGATTATTGATTTTTGGTTGTTGGATAAGCATTACTGTAGCGAAATGTAGCCGTCGCGTCAAATTTTTGCTACGATGGCGGTGTGGAAGCTTTGACCGAAAATAGAAAGGCGCGATTTGACTATACGATTTTAGAAACCGTCGAAGCCGGAATTGCGCTTACGGGCTCGGAGGTTAAATCTGCGAAAGCCGGCCACATGAATATTGTCGGCTCATTTGTAGTTCCGCGCGGCAACGAGCTGTGGTTGCTTCACGCAAACATTCCGCCGTATCAAGCGAGCAATGCGCCTGCAGGTTATGATGCGACGCGGTCGCGGCGGTTATTGCTTCAGCGCAAAGAGATCGCCGCGTTGACCGGAAAAATGAAGGAGCGAGGATTGACTTTATTGCCATTGCGTGTTTATCTTAAAGGCAATCTCGTAAAGGTGGAGCTTGGACTTGGGCGTGGCAAACGTGGCCCAGACAAGCGTGAAGCAATTAAACAACGCGAAACCAAGCGAGAGATTGGGCGTGCATTGAGGAAGAGTTTGTAAGTTGGTAAGTTTGCAAGTTCAAAAGTTTGTTTGTTGGTGGTTTTATTGGCTGTTTATTCTGCTTATGAACTTATCAACTTGGAACTAAGAACTATATCTGCGGGGATGACGTGCTTCGACGATCATTGATATCTAACAATTGCGAGCCGAGTTGATTTTCTCGTAAATCAGATCAAAACCAATAACTGCCAATCAACCAAGAATGGCGTTAGCGTTTGCTTAAATAGCGAATGCCATCGGGCGCCTATGTCTTCCGTGGCGCGTTTCCGGTGTTATATCGAAGACTGGTTCTCTTGAGGCGCTTCGCGTAGAGAGAACGAGATTACCCGAGGCAACCGTTTGTGAGTAATCACGAAACTACGCTCGTAGACGTTGTTGGATGAGGTGAACGGACGTGGGTTCAACTCCCACCATCTCCACAAAAAATAAAGCCACTATTTTAAAAAATAAAAAGAATCCGCATGCGCGCAGGCCCTTTTTGATGTCAATAAAAAAAGCGACTTGAGTTTGTGGCTCGCGTCGCTCATGCTCCTTACTCGGTGCCGTCTTTCCCGTCGCGCCATTCTTTTTCGTCGGGATTCTCATCTTCATCGGGCTTTTCTTCGAAGCCCGATGGTCCGCTTTCCTCGTCGTCCGATATGAGCCCCAGCTCCTTTAGTTTTTCCTCGATTGCGTCTTTGATGCTCGCGAGCGCCTCGCGACACACCACCATCCAGTTTTCATAGATGCCGATTTCGACTCCTTCTGGCGTCTCGGGGAATTCTTCTGTTATTGACATCCAGAAGTATCCCGATAGCGCACGCGCATAGCGTTTTGTCGCGAGATTCTGCTTGTGCTTCGGCATGAACTCCGCTAGCGCCCCTGGATCGTTTTGCCCTAGTTTTTCCGCTAAGCGATTAAACATCGCTTGCGTTTCGTCCTGTTCCTTGTCGGCGGCTGCCACGGCTCGTTTTCGTGCGATCCAGAGTTTTTGCAAGTACTCATCGGTGATCGTGCCTATGATCACGCCGTCTTTTGGAATCGCTTCGGTTGGGACGTTTTCGGGGCGCACGTCGGTTACTGCGATTTCTGCAGCGATTCGATCACGGAGTTTTGCCATAATCGCAACCCTTTCGCGTTTTTCCCGGTCGTTTCCTTCAACGATTTTTTGTATACCATGCTTTTTGTTTTTTTGCCAGCATTGAAAGTTGTCTGACGAGTCATTTTTCGATAGTATGTTGTATATAAGACGCATTTATGATCATTGCACTTGAACAGTATTTGAGCCGCATCCTGCCTTCGATTGAAGGCGTTGTGGTTTCTGATTGGTTGCTCGAGGCAACGACAGATGATCGTTTTGGTGATTACGCAACGAATGTTGCCTTTCGGTTGTCGAAGTTGCTCAAAAAATCGCCGCTTGTTGTTGTTGAACTACTTGCTGTTGCGTTGCGTGCAGCTGACGTCCGACATTATTTTGATCGTATTGATGCTGCGGCGCCCGGCTTTCTTAATTTTTTTGTTACCCCAAATGTTGTTGGGGCGGAGCTTGTAAATATTGTTTCGTCTCCTCGTTTGAGTTCTGTTGTCCCTGCGGCGACGAAAAAAAAGATTAATATCGAATTTATTTCTGCGAACCCGACGGGGCCGCTTACGATGGCGAATGGGCGCGGTGGATTTTTTGGCGACGTGCTTGCGAATGTGTTTGCGGCAGTCGGTCACGATGTGACGCGCGAATATTATATTAACGACGCGGGAGTGCAGATTAAGCGATTAGGAGAGAGTGTTTTGGCGTCGCTTGGAATCATTTCAAAAACCGAAGAGCAATATCAAGGCGAGTATGTTGCGGCGCTCGCAAAAAAATACGAAGTAGAGATTCGTAAGATGTTGGATGATCGAAGATCGATGGAATGCACCGAGGAGATCGGTCGATTGATCGCTGCGGATCTACTTGCGCAGATCAAACAATCGACGGCACGCGCAGGGATTCATTTTGATTTATGGTTTTCGGAACATCATGATCTGCGACAAAAGGGTGCGCTCGAAAAAACTCTTGAGCTGTTGCGTTCGCTCGGCAAAATAGAAGTACGTGATGGCGCACAATGGCTTACGGCAGAAAGTGGAAAGTCGAAAGTTGAAAGCGAAAAGAGAAATGATCGCGTATTAGTGAAATCGGATGGCAATCCGACCTATCTTCTTGCTGATATCGCGCATCATTATGTGAAATTTTTTGATCAAAAATTTGATCAATCGATTTTGATACTTGGAGCTGATCATCATGGCTATGTGGCGCCACTTCGCGCAGGCATTGAAGCACTCGGTGTTGTGCCTGATCGATTTACGCCCTTGATTGTGCAGCTTGTGCGGCTCGCGCGCGGCGGAGTGGAGGTGCGTATGTCGAAGCGCAAAGGCGAATTTATCACGCTGAATGATTTACTCGACGAAGTGGGCGTCGACACCACGCGATTTTTCTTTTTGATGTATTCACTTGGCACACACATGGATTTTGATTTGGCACTCGCGAAAGAACGATCGGTGAAAAATCCTGTTTATTATGTGCAGTATGCGTTTGTGCGTTCCGCAAGTATTTTGCGGAACGCAAATTCGAAATTCGAAATTCGAAATTCGAAACAAATCGAAATATCAAAATTTAAATTTTTAAATACCGAAAGCGAGTTGCGACTCATGAAATTATTGGTACAATTTCCGGACGTCATGATGCGCACGGCGGCGGATTACCAAGTGCATCGGTTGACGCAGTACGCGCTTTCGCTTGCGCGGGCGCTGCACCATTTTTATGAATCCGAGCGTGTCGTTTCTGATGATGCTGCTTTGACCGAGGCGCGATGCGCTCTTGTTGCGGCGACGAAGTTAATTTTCGAACGACTGTTTCGCATTGTTGGCATTTCAGCCCCGGAGAAGATGTAACCGGCCACGAGAGATTTACAGATAAGCGATGTATGCGTTATTCTGTTTTTGTGTCCGCTGCGTTCATTTTGGAGGATGTGTCGTGGAATTTGCGATTTACGCGTGCCTAGTGCTTGCAGTATACGGATGCAAA
>CAYICF010000054.1:0-3928 GCA_964361805.1 uncultured Candidatus Saccharibacteria bacterium | reverse complement strand
CCCCTCGCCGCCTTCGCCCTCCGGGGCCTCGTCCGGAAGCGGCGGTGCCACGCCATTAATATCTAAAACGCCGCAAGTTAGTTCACGGCCGGCAATAAATTGTTGTACCAAAAGTCGGCGTGAAAATTGGAGCGCCTTCGTGATCGCGTCGGGCAAGTCGCTCATGGCGCGCACAATACTGACCCCCACGCTCGAGCCTTGGTCTGCGGGTTTTACGACGATTGGTAGTGCGCGAGGAGGGCCGGGCACGCGCAGCCCAGCTTTTTTAAAAAGCTTCTCGGCTGCGATTTTGTCCATTCCTAGCGCGCTTGCGCGAGACCCGGAGCCGGTAAATGGAATTCGCGCTCGCTCGAGCAGCGTCTGCACTTGCCCGTCTTCGCCATATGCGCCATGCATGGCAATAAACACGACGTCGAATTTTTTTTTGAGCTGCGGAAGTGCGATCGGCCACTTCCCTGCTTTGGAGATAATGATCGGTTTTGCTCGGTAGCGTGATTGGTCAAGGTGCGCGAGGATCATCTTCCCGGTCTTCAGTGATACGTCGTGCTCCGACGACGGTCCCCCGATTAAGACCGCAACGCGCAATAGTTTCGAAGTTGTTTTTTTCATGGAGATGAATATAATAGTAACGTTAGTGAATGGGTCTACGGTTTCGAAACAGTTATTACCCAAAAAGGAGCCAGAATCATGGAAGTCGTGTACGCAGAAGAAGCATTCCCACGGACTACGCGAAAGACGCTCTTCCTTGCCGGGCCTTCGCCGCGCGGAGCAGAAGGCTTGAATTGGCGGGAAAGAGCCCTAGAGATTCTCAAAAACTTAGGGTACGACGGCCACGTGTTTGTTCCGTTGCAGCGCGAGAGCAGCTTTCCTCTCGAATACGAAAGCCAAGTAGATTGGGAGCAGGAAGGGATGCGGAGGGCCGACGTCGTTGCATTTTGGGTACCGAGAGACCTCGTATCGCTTCCCGGATTCACGACGAACGTGGAGTTCGGGGAGATGGTCGTGTCCTCGCCGAAAAAGATCGTGCTGGGGTGTCCGAAAGATGCACCGAAGTGTCGATTCTTAGACTATCTCGCCGATCGTCACTTCGTCGACCGGGCCGACAGTCTCAAAGAAACGTTGCATATGGCCGTCGAGAAGATCGGCGATGGCGCGTTGCGGCAAGGCGGCGAGTGCGAAGTGCCATTGTACATCTGGCGCGTCGGGCATTTTCAACACTGGCTTGGGGCGCAAAAGGCAGCCGGTAATCGGCTCGATGGCTTCAAGCTCAAGATGGCGTTTGGGGTGGGCACCAGAGAAGGCCACCTGTTTTGCTGGGTGGCTCATGTGAACATCTGGGTCGCTGCAGAAAAGCGAAACAAATCGAACGAAATAGTCATCAGTCGTCCAGACATCAAGCATGTTGTGGGGCTCGCGCCATCGCTGACGAGCGACAAGCTCGACACGCGCATTGTGCTCGTCAAGGAATTTCGGTCGCCGGCAACAACCAAGGATGGCTTCATTCGAGAGGTGCCGGGTGGTTCGGGTTGGAAGCCGCTCAATCCGGCAGAAGAAGCCACAAAGGAGTTCAGGGAAGAAACGGGCATTGCGATTACGTCCGAACGTCTGAAGCCATTGGCAGCACGGCAGCTCGCGGGCACAACAACAGCGCATCGCGCACATGCATTCTATGTACAACTCACGGACGCCGAAATTGAAGAAGCGCTGCGTCGCGCCGCAGAAAAGACGGTAGCTGGAAACGTCAAAGACAGCGAGCGAACATATGTCGAAGTATGGACGTTCCGCGAACTACTGGCGAATCCGTTGACCGACTGGTCGAACCTCGGCATGATCGCCGCGGCAATCCTATAACCTCATCCCCCGCGCGAACGACACGAATCGTTCGCGCGGATTTTTATTTTTGAAACGCACGTCGGAGCGTATCGTAAATCACTAGAAGCTCGAGGTAGTCAATAAAAATTGCTCCCCACGCAAGCGCAAGCCCAATCGACGTCGCAGAATTCGTAAAAATTCGCGCGACAAATTCATGCGTGATCCAAAAAACATGGAGCCACTGACTGTTGAGAAGTACGAGATAAAAAATGTTGTGCGCAGGATGTTGGTGGTGACGGAGGGCATTGATATAAACAAGGCTCACGGTAATGAGTGTGGGGATTTCAAGATAGTCGACAAACACAAGGAGAAGCTGCGCCCAGCGCGCGTGAAGTAGGGCAGGCGTTCCAAAGAGTTGCGGCAGGACCACGTCGGTTGTGAGCCACGCGAGGTGCACGATTTGCAGGGCAAACACAATCGCTGCAATGCGGAGCGACGTACGGGCAATCATATATTTATTTTACACCACGCAAAAATAGTTGTATTTTGGAAAAAAATGATTTACAGTAGTAATCGTTTCTCATAAGGAGGACGCTATGAGCATATTTGGTCTCACTGGCAACATCGGGTGTGGCAAAAGCATGGTGGCGACGCTGCTCACGATGTACCATGACGTCGTCGCGTTCGATTGCGACAAGATCGCAAAGCAGATCATTGCAAGCTTCGCGCATCGCGCGACGATCGAACAAGTCTTAGGCGCGAACGTCTTTTCTGCTGTAGGCGTTGATTTCAAAGCGATCGCGAAGATCGTTTTTGGAGACGTCGAACGGAAAAAGCAGCTCGAGGAATTCATTCATCCGCTCGTCTGGGACGCCGTGCAGCGCGAAATCGTAAAACTCGAAGATTGGCAGATTGCGATCGTCGAATCGGCTATTTTGTACGAGACGCACCGTGAAGACAAGTTCGTCGGGATCATTGTGTCAGTCTGCGACGAAGACAAGCAGCGGCGATGGCTCCGCGAGGTTCGGAAAATGACCGACGCAAACATCGACGCGCGGCTTCGCGAACAGCTCCCCGCGGCCGAGAAGGAGCGTCGCGCACAGTTTGTTATTCGCGTCGGAGTCCCAATGAGCGGATTGCGACGGCGCGTCAGCGTGTTGTACTGGCAGCTGAAGCGTTCGCTTGTGTCGCAGTAAAGAAAAAAATCCCCGCGGCGCATCTGGCGTCGCGGATTTTTGTTGTAAATCAGCCTCTGTGATGACGATGTACCGAAGTTTGAACCAAACGGCTTAATTTCAGGGGCGTTGATCAAATTGTACGGGATTTAAGGCGAATCTATAAAGGAAATCCCACCTTATTTGATGTTCCTACTTTTGCCCAAAAACAATATTAGCCACACGCTCCACTGCTCTGTCGGAGAGCTTTGAACCTTCAAGACGAGTAGACGCGCTGGCAGAGGCTATGAGGGTAGCGCAGCGAAGCTCCGCCAGACGTTCTGGCGAGATACCAACACGATTTTTGGTTTGCTTTTGCTTTGTCATAGCGTTCTGCTGCTTTATTCAAAATCTTTTGGATTGAAGAAATCCTTCAGACCATTTGTTTGCCCACAGAGTTCGATATTCTCTAGTTCCTCTTTCGAGAAGAATCCGATATCTTCACATTCTTCGGTAATCTTGAAGTCAAAACTTTCAAGTCCCATCTTGTAGGCGACCACAAGAGAATAATACCAGTCAATATTTCTCTTGTTTTCATATTTCCAAGGCCAGACATACATCGGACGCTTTTCAATGGATTTAACCTTTACACCCATTTCCTCCTCAATCTCCCGCTTGAGGCCTTCATAGATATCCTCGCCAAAATCCAGTCCTCCACCTGGAAGCTCCCATTTGCCGCTCAACTTAGGCGATTCTTTTAAAAGAAGAATCTTTCCATCTTTAACCACAAGCCCCTTTATTGTGACTCGGTGAAAACAAGCTGGGAAATCTTTTGATTGCGTTTCAGGTTTTTCCATAGTTTGAATCCCTTTACTGACTTCGCTCTATCGAGCTTCGTCGTAGCGAAGGCGGTGTATTCTTGAATTAGCTCGAACGGAATTCGCTCCTCGTCCCGCTTCGCG
>CAYICF010000053.1:0-3947 GCA_964361805.1 uncultured Candidatus Saccharibacteria bacterium | reverse complement strand
ATTTGCATTGGTTGAAATTGTGCCCGAGCTTCCTTCGATCGTTCATAAAAATTTAGTAATTCCGCCGGAAGACTTAAAACTCGAAACTGCGCGTGCTGGTGGTCCTGGTGGGCAAAACGTGAATCGTCGCGAAACCGCGGTACGCATCGTGCATCTTCCAACCGGTATCGCTGCCGGATCTCGCGCTGAGCGCAATCAAGAGATGAATCGCGAAAAAGCGATGGCACTCCTCAAATCAAAACTCATAAAATTAATGGACGATCGTCGGGCGAACGAGCTCTCAAGTTTGCGCACGCAAGTAAAACCAGAATGGGGGAGTCAAATTCGAAGCTACGTCTTGCATCCATACCAAATGGTCAAAGACCATCGCACCAAAACGGAGTCGAGCCAGCCAAACAAAGTATTAGAAGGTGACCTCGACAAATTCATCGAATCCGAACTCGAGCTTCCGTAAAAACACAGAGAAGAGTCATTAAGTCTCTGGTCATCAGTGATTGACTGGGATATAATGAAAGGAATTCATGATTACTTTTCAATCCGTTTCGAAAATTTATCCGAACAAAACTGCGGCGCTCGACGACGTATCATTTACCATCGAACCGCAAGAGTTCGTGTCGATCGTCGGTCGGTCCGGCGCTGGAAAATCAACGATTGTAAAATTGCTCATCGGTGAGGAGCGGCCAACAAAAGGGCGAGTGATTCTCGCAGGAGTAGAAATTAACAAGGCCGCAACACACGATTTGCCGAAGCTGCGGAGACAAATCGGTACAGTTTTTCAGGATTTTCGTTTATTACCGACAAAAACTGCATACGAAAATATCGCATTTGCCATGGAGGTCGCCGGAAGACCAGAAGATGAAATCATCGACCTAGTACCAAAGGCGCTTGATATCGTGGGGATCGCTGATAAAGCAGAGCAATTTCCGCACGAGCTTTCAGGCGGAGAAAAACAACGCGTTGCAATCGCGCGTGCAATGATTCAACGACCTCCTGTATTAATCGCCGATGAGCCAACGGGAAATTTAGATCCCATCAATACTACCGACATCATCAAGCTGTTGTTGAAAATTAACGAACTAGGTACGACAGTCATTCTCGCAACGCATAGTCGAGAGGTTGTTGATCATATTCGTCGTCGCGTCATTGTATTAGAAAACGGTCGGCTCATACGCGACGACAAGCAAGGTACATACGTACTATAATATTGAGTATGGCGACGACACTATTGCGCATTGTGAAATACGGACTGCAAAATTTTTGGAGAAACGGGTTGCTTTCTGTAGCAACGATTATTGTCATGGTGCTCGCGTTGCTCACATTCGAGGGGTTGATGTTATTTAGCGAGGTGACCAAGGGCGCTATCGCATCGCTAGAGAATAAAATTGATATTAGCGTCTATTTTAAAACAGATACAAAAGAAGACGACGTACTTGCCGTTGAGCGAGCGATCAAGGCATTGCCGGAGGTGGAACGTGTGGCGTATATCTCGCGAGACGAAGCATTGCGCGTATTTCGTTTGACGCACGCGGGGGATCCTACCATCAACAAAGCACTCGACGAACTTGGAGAAAATCCGTTCGCGGCATCATTGAATATAAAAGCAAAAAGCCCGGAACATTACCGTGCCATTGCGGCGTATGCCGAGCGGGAAGAATTTGCGCATGCAGTCAGTAAAGTCACCTATAGCGAAAACAAAAATGTCATCGATAGCTTGACGAAAATAATTACTACGGTAAATCGCGTGGGGGTTACGGCAAATATAATTTTTGCATTCATCGCAATGATTATTGCGTTCAACACAATACGGCTCGCAATATATGCAAATCGTGAAGAAATCGGTGTGATGCGTCTCGTTGGCGCATCAAACGCATATATTCGAGGGCCATATGTCGTCGAAGGGATACTCTACGGTGTCATAGGCACAGTCATCGCCCTGCTCATCATCACACCGATCGTTGTAGGAATAACACCATACGTGAATATTGTTATTCGCTCAGTCAACTTATCGACGATATTGTATAGTCAGTTTGCGAGTATCTTCCTCAATTCGCTGTTGCTCGGTGTTGCTCTTGGCGTTATCTCAAGTAGCATTGCAATCACGCGGTATCTAAAGGTATAGCGGCGAGCGTGGTAATAGGACGATGCGCGATTCCTTCTTGCGTCGATTTTGTGCGCCTATTCATTACATACCGTTCTACTGTAGGGATTTTTTGTACCATCGGATCAAGTTCGCGGATATCATCATCGACAAAAATCGCTCGCTGATATCCTTTGATGCGCGGGAGGATAAATGAATATTTATCGCCATGTTCGCCGCTATAGAGACGTTCAGTGATATACGGAAAAAGTCCGACTGCATTGATCTTGTATTCCTGCCAATCAGGATCACCGTACGACACGATGAGCGTTGGCGTGCCAAGTGTTTGAAGACGGCGCAAAAACGGAAGAACGTCTGGAAAAAGATATTTGGATAAATCGGGAAATGCGTCTGCAAACGCGCGATGCACATCATCAAGCGGGAGCGGCGTCGGAAGTCGGCGATTGATAATGCGTAAGTGGTGATCAAAGTGATATTTAATATGTGCAATTTTTAATTCGTGATGTGCCTCATCGCACATCTGCGGAGTCACGCCGAACGACGCATAAAACTTTTTATAGTCGCTCCAAAACGCGCCGATTGTATCAAAGAGCGTATTATCGAAATCTAAAAAACAAATAAGTGAGCGGTTCATTGTAGTATGTTATCCTTTTCATGCGTCGACAACAAGCAATTGCTACTTTACACTTTCGTGCGGCCGCACGAAAGTGTAAAGTAGAAAAACTACCGACAATTGCTGGTGCGGGCATATTTGGTTTACGAAACTCCTTGTTCCTGTTGCATCACGACGCGCAACATATTGGTAACCGCATGCAAACTTTTCTCGTCATGGATGGAAAGCGGCGCGACCGGTTTTCCGATCGCTGTGGAAAATATTTTAATTTTCTCGGTCAAACCATGAACGGGTACAAGATCGCTTTTGCTCAAAAAAACGTATTCATTTTTTTCAAGCAATGCAGGATTATATTTCCCAAGCTCCGCACGAATCGTTTGATAGTCACGAAATGGGTCTGCAGAGTCCGCTGCAATCAAATGAAACAACACTCGGGTGCGAAGCACGTGACGCAAAAATTTTATCCCCAATCCTTTGCCAGTCGAAGCGCCCTCAATCAGCCCGGGAATGTCTGCAAGCACGAGATCATAATAAACGCCAAGGTTCGGCTCAAGCGTGGTAAATGGATAATTAGCAACTTTGCTGCTTGCGCGCGTGAGCGCGTTTAACAAACTTGATTTGCCAACATTGGGGAATCCGATCAAGCCGATATCAGCGATGAGTTTGAGTTCAAGTCGAAGAGCAAAGGTTTCTCCGGGAGTGCCTGATTGAAATTGTGTTGGGCTGGTATTGCGGGATGATCGAAAGAGATAGTTCCCTTTGCCGCCACGTCCGCCGTGCGCAACAAGCAGACGTTCTCCAACCGCAATAATTTCATTCGTCGTACCAAATTGCATATTGTGCACGACGGTTCCAACGGGAATTTTTACAGTAATGTCCGGCGCGGTTTTTCCATCAAGGCATTGTCCTTTGCCGTCTTCGCCGTTTTTTGCCTCAATAGTTTTTTTATATCGGAATTGCCGTAGCGCACCAAAGTCAGAGATGCCTTCAAAATAAATATCGCCGCCGTTGCCACCACTGCCGCCGGCGGGCCCAAGTTGCTGTTTGTTTTTTTGAAACGCCACCGCGCCCTTCCCGCCTTTTCCCGCAGCAACAGTGATCGTAACATCATCAATCAACATGGATACAGAATAACACAAAACGAATAAAAAAGCTCCAGCGGCAAAGCCAGGGCGGGGGTAGGTCACGCATTTTTTATCGAGAAGCTGCTGCCGGGCTTGGATTCGAACCAAGATG
>CAYICF010000052.1:0-4082 GCA_964361805.1 uncultured Candidatus Saccharibacteria bacterium | reverse complement strand
CAAGATGAACGGATTCAGAGTCCATTATCCTACCATTAGATGACCCGGCAAGAGGAGCAATACATGAAAACAATTCTATTATCCTAACAAAAAAATCGTCCCCGTGCAATGCAATAAGGACGAAAAGGGCTAGGTCGTCGGCTTCGGATTAAGCCACGTGCACAAGTCGGCGTAACATTGAAGGCAGTACGCGCGATCCAGGTTGTCAAACGAAACAAGGAAGAAGGTTTTTGCTGGCTGTCGACAGCAACGCTGGCAATGCTTCGTGCCGGCAACTAGCAAAAACTTCACCGTCGGATGAAGCGCAAAACGTCGCAAATCCTGCCAACATTGCGCACACAAATCGCGAAGATCCTTGATGTTCGGACTAAGTTTCACGAACTGATGCGTCGGGACATATTCTTCGGTGCCGCATCGCGCGCATTTTTGTTTGGTCACGACGAAGCACCTCCATAAAATCAACTCAAGTTGTTGCTCTCCGCGCTGCTTATAGAATATAATTCAATATATGAACAAAGGCAATGCTGCTATCGCGGCAATCATTGGGACAATTATCGCGGTGACGATTGGGTTATTGCTGCTCCAACGATCAAAAAATAATCCGTTCGTCGACAGCATCGAAGTCCCATGTTTAGTTCCAAATCTTCCACTGGTGATGCACACGCATCAAAACATTTCGGTCGAGATCGATGGGCGAGCAAAAATTGTTCCAAAAGATATTGGTATCAGTTCAACCTGCGAACGGGCGATTCATACGCACGAAGCGACCGGCGAGATACACGTTGAGTCGCAAATTCAACGCGAGTATACGTTAAATGACTTCATGGCGACATGGGGCGAGCCAATTGATCGCGCGGGCGAGATACTCACGATGTTGGTTGACGACAAGCCATCGCAAGAGTTTGGTAAGCTTGTCTTAAAAGACAAACAGGAGATCAAATTGATTTATACAACGGTCGCTCCGCAACCTAAAAACCTATAACTTAAAATCTAGTCCCTATTTTTATGTATACTCCCGACAAACTTACAATCGATAAGGATCTCGATGGTCTCACATTGAAGATGATCCAAGAGCATTTTAAACTCTATGAAGGCTACGTCAAAAAATCAAATGAGGTGCAAGAGAAAATTAAATCCGCAGATAAATCCGAGGCAAATGGGGTCTACAGTTTTATCGGCGAATTAAAACGTCAAGAAACGTTTGCGGTAAATGGCATGAAGCTCCACGAAGTGTACTTCGGGCAACTCCATGGCGATGGCGTACCAAATGGTGAAATCGTCGCGATGATCGAGCGCGATTTTGATTCCATGGATGCATGGAAACTCGATATGATTGCAACCGGGCTTTCCGCGCGCGGCTGGGCAATCCTGTGCTACGACTATCGCGACAATAAACTGCACAATTACGGAAGTGACGGCCACAATGTCGGTGCCGTCTGGGGCGCAATCCCACTCATCGCGCTCGATGTCTACGAACATGCCTACTTCATCGACTACGGCGTCAACCGCAAAGACTACATCAACTCATTCTTCAAAAATCTGAACTGGGAGTTTGTGAATGAGATTGTAAAGAAATTTAAGCTCGCATAGGCCTACCCGCCGAAGTCTTGACGGAGGAGGGTTTCTTTCCATCGAGCTGCGTATTCACGAGGACTAATTTTCCATCGACAATTTTTGTTTCAAGAATCTTCATTCTTGTTTTCACGATGTCATGTTTTCTTGTTTTCTTGTCTATCAAGGCATACACGCCCGGATCCGGATTCAGCGCCCGTACTTTACGATCAATCACAATGGGGTCGTCTTTTGCCAAATCAACAAATCCATCTTGGGCTTCAAATTTTTTTGTGAATGTTGCCGCCGCATGATCCTGTTCTTGCGAAACGATTTCCCCGCTTATAAATCTCGGCAACGTTGCGATAAGCAGTTTGGCACTTATCTCCGCAAGCTCTTTGAGAAGGCTCTGATATGTAGCAACGCTTTCCACTTTTAACTTTTCACTTTTCACTATCGATCCATGATCCATCTTCGCATCCATCAAATATAGCGTAACGCCCGTTTCTATTTCGCCATTTAAAATCACCGATTGTATCGGTGTCGCACCACGATATTTTGGTAGAAGTGACGGATGTACGCCAATCGTTCCAAGTCGCGGTAGATCGAGAACAGATTGAGGAATAATTTGTGCGTATGCAGCGACGACGGCAAAGTCGAGTTGAAAGTTGAAAGTTGAAAGTTGAAAGTTTTTAAGGGATTCGGGCTGCAAAACAGAAATCTCGTGTTTTGTCGCGATCATTTTTGTAGGCGGAAAAGTGAAAATTTTCTTTCGTCCAAGCGGCCGATCTGGATTACACACCACAAGCGCTGGCGACATTCCGGCCGCGATGAGCCGCTCAAGAATAATTGCCGCAAACTCCGGGCTTCCGAAAAACACGTAATTCATAAACAAAAATAAAAATTGTGAGCAACGCGAACACCAAAATTCTTCATTTTTAGTTTTTCATTTTTCATTTGTCTGTTCGACAACATGTACATCTTTCGCTTTATCAATAAATAACTTTCCATCCAAATGATCAACCTCGTGGCTGATAATGCGCGCCAAAAGCCCAGAAGCGATAATGCGGAGCGGCTTGCCATACCGATCGAATCCACGGAGCTCAAGCCGTTCCGGGCGCGCCATAATGCCGTACGTTTTAGGAATGCTGAGGCACCCTTCTTCAAGTTCGATCATCTCCGATGACGGCTTTACAATTTCGGGATTAAAAACGACGTACGATCGACGCGTCACCTCAGCGATAAACATGCGGAAATTTTCCCCCACTTGGTTTGCCGAAAGCCCAACGCCTTTGGCGCGTTTCATCGCCGCACGCATCTCGCGAATCAGCGCAAGAATCTCTTGCTTAGAGAATTTCGCAAAATCAAACGGCACGGTTTTTTTTCGTAAAAATAATTCATTTTCTTTTTTCTCAATCGTCAAAATTCCCATGGTCGCTAGATGCTTGTTTTTATGTTTTCTTGTTTTGATATTTTTTTGCGTTCTCGATTTCTTGTGTTCTTGTCCAAGCATCCACATGAAATACGCACCTCTATTTGAAACTTCGCGTCGCTCGACGACAGATTTTGCAAGCGACAAGATGCGGTCCTTACCTAATTCCTTCGCTAATTTAATATAGAGCGACTTGTGGGGCGTATCACACAATAGATCCGCAACCATCAATCCAATCTCTTGAAATTCAAAATTGATGCGCGACTTCTTGCCCCGATCTTTGACGTTCTTCATATATGAACCGCCAAGATCCTGCATCGATTTCATGGCTTTAGTCTAACAAAAATAAAGACGGAATGGCAATTCGGTGTATATGCGATATACTGAACATAGACTTTCTCTATTTTTGTGGAAAAACTTTTTATGCACAAATATGCGTTATTCGCGAGCGCAACAGTGATACTACTCGTCTCTATCGGCTCAGTAGGGGTGATTGGCTACGAATTTGGAACAAAACATCCGAAAACACTTGTCATCAAAGGGGTAACGAATATCGAAAATGATCCGACGGTTATCGCCGACTTCGGAACATTTTGGCAAGCATGGAAGCTTATTAAAGACGAATATTTGAAAGGCGACGAGGTGAAAGAAAAGGCATTAGTCTACGGCGCGATCGATGGCATCACAAAATCACTTGGCGACCCAAACACCAACTTTTTTCCTCCCGTTGAAGCAAAGCAATTCCAAGAAAATGTATCCGGTCATTTCGGCGGTATTGGCGCAGAAATTGGATTTAAAAACGACGAACTGATCGTGATCGCGCCGCTCAAAGATTCGCCAGCAGAGAAAGCTGGCCTGCGCAGCGGGGACAAAATTATAAAGATCGATGGTAAAGATACGCGCGATATGAAAGTAACCGATGCGGTGACGCACATCCGCGGAGAAATCGGAACCAAAGTGGCGCTCACAATTCTGCGGAGCGACAAAGAAATGCCGCAAGAAATCACCATTGTGCGCGACACGATCACCATACCAACCATGTAGTCAAAAATGTTCGACTGTAATATCGGCTACATTCAAATTAAAAGTTTTAACGAAA
>CAYICF010000051.1:0-4576 GCA_964361805.1 uncultured Candidatus Saccharibacteria bacterium | reverse complement strand
TCTAAATAATGTTCTTCGAAATGACAATTTGGACATATAAGCTCGAGATTATCCATTTCATTATTGTTGCGATTTCTATCTTTATGATGTACTTGTAAAATTTCACATTTTGCATAACGACATCGCTCACAACTTCTTCCTCGCAGTACCAATAATCTTATTTTCAATGCTCGTTGCGACACCACTTTGTCCCTCGGTCTATTTATCTTATATTTGATTCCAGCTCGGTGTATATTCGCGCAACTTCTCGTACATGTTTTTTTATTACTTCCCGCTAAAATTGGTTTCCCACACACCAGGCACGGTTGTTCTTTGCGACAAGAAATACCATAGCACAACTGACTACAAAATACACGTCCGTCGCTTCTTTTGATCCATGATGGCCTCCGATAAATAGGCTTGTTACAAATAAGACAAAAAGTATTCGGGTGTCTTTTATATTGCTCGGGCATTTATCCAGTCTACCACATCGCCTATAGCCGTTCAACCAATCAATTTTTCTTCCTCCGCAAATATTTTCCACTGGTTATCCACAGCTCCGATTTTTTATTCAATGTTAGTCTGAACAAGTAAGCGTACATTGATAATTAAACTTCCGAACTTCCTCTTTTTGGATGGGCATACGATGGCGTACTCCAAATTCTGGAGCGAACTACGAGAGAAAAAGCTTAAGGGCATTTGGTCGACGGCAAAAGACGCTGACAACCGCGACGAACAGATCGAGAAGTGGCGTCACGACGTCTCTCCCAACGAAGCTCCGAAGGCGTTTCTTGGACGCTGCTGCATGAAAGCGAAACACATGGGCATTACACGCGACGACGTTCGTCACCGCTCATGGATCGGCGACCTCACCAAGGATCGTCGCAATCTGCTCAAGCTGTGCTGGATGGACGTTGCAAAGTATCCGCACCTTTCGGATCTGCTTGCGGTATTTCCGGAAGCAGGAAACATCGATTCCCTTCGTACCGCGGTATCGCGTTATTTTCATCCCGCACTTCCTTCTCGCGCCGAGCTGCTGAACAAGCAAAAACAAGAGCAGCCTGCCACAACACCGGTCGACAACAACGGCGACAAAAAGGGAAAGCGCGTGGTCACAATTCTTCCGCTTCTTGACGAACGTGCGTGGCCTGAACCACAAACGCTTACCATTACTCCTGAAGCGTGGAAAGAACCCGGTAAGCGCGTTGGCGGGCTTTCTTGCATTCTCTGCGAGAGCAAGGGATTCCGTTCGGCGATGGTCGATCGCGCGTTTCGGCAATTTGCCGAACGCGGCTGTTGTCAGATTGGTCTCGATGGCGGTCTCGCTGACCGCATCGCAATCAACGAGCGTATCAACGCTGAGCTTGCTCGTTACGACAGAAAGGATCGCGGACCTGTTCGCGCAGAAATTGAACGACGCATCGTGTGCGCAATCGCAAGCGAGCTTCACTCCATCATCCCCGTCATCAAAAAGCCTGCTGGGCATGGCGACAAGACGCCGAATGTGCGTCTCTACATCATGACTTCGCCAATGATCGACGGCGTTTATGGCGAAAAAGTCGCTGCTGAGCTCCAAAAGCTTCGCCCTGACATGGTGCGCGTGTATAGCCCTGGTGGCGACCGAACGCGCGTGAAGGGTATTGGATTGAATGAGGAAGAACGCAAACTCGGCATCGAGCTTGGCTGGATCAATCCCAAAAAAAGCCGACTGCCCGGGAAATACGCATCGACCGGAATCGACAAGGATATTCACGACGAAGGAAAAGCTGCTGACAGCCTTCCTGCGTTGTGGATCTGCGGCGGTTACGGCGTCTCCGTCAGCAAGCCTGGCTTTGGATCGAAGAAGCGTCCGTACATCTCGCTCCCCGGCCTCAACAAGCCGACCCCACGTCGACCTGGCGATCCAGTGATTCAGCTGAATCAAATCGGCTTCCGTGTCATCGTTGTTTCCTCTAGCGGCGAAACAACGATCGAAACATGGAGCATGAGAGACCTCGTGAAAGACGAGCGCTCCTTTGTTGGTAGCGTCAACAAGCGGGGAACGAAACCCGTCCATCGTCACATCGTTGACGCGCTACGCGGAAAACCCCTGGGTCTCCACGTCGGAGAACTCGCTGACGCACTCGAAGTTCCACAAAGCGTGATCGCTAAGGAAATTGGATTCCTTGTCGAAGAACGGAACGGCCATGCGCGTTCTTGGCCTGGGCTGTACAAGGACAAGATCTCTGAACGTTTCAAGTTTCACGCTGACTACCTTCAGCACGAACTTCGTTATCCCTGGCCCTATGGCGAAGGAGTCCACGAATTGCGCGAGCTTGTATTCGGATGCCTGCATGCAGGATATACGACTACAGACTACGAGTTCGTACGACACTCCTTCGTCAAGATCATCCTCGAAAACCGCGTTGACGCACTCGAGCTTATCGGCGATATCACTGCGGGCCTCAAGCACCACTTGATGCATCGCGGCGAGATCATCGGCAACATGAACTACACCGAGCAAGAGATCCTTGCTGGCGAACTTCTTGCGACGGTCATCTACGACGTATTCGTCGTACGATTTGGCGAAGCGCTGGCGCGCACTCCGAGTGGCGACGTCCTAAAGAAGCTCGAATCGCTTATTGCGTCGTCGCTCATTCTGTTCCTTTGGATCGTTGGCAACCACGAAGCGTGGCAACGCGAAAACGGACACACGCCCGGCTTCGTCTTCCGCGCAACGCTCACCACTACGCTTCATTGCGCGATCACTGAACATCTTCGCACGCTCGGCCTCACTGCTGCAAACCTCTTCACGATCATCGAGGGAAAGATGGTCGAGCTTTCCGAAGACGACGCGCAGTATACTTTCCCCGACGATATCCGCACGGAATTCATTCACCCGTGCATGGCACGAGCGCAAACGACCTCGCTCCGCACCGAAGAAGTGCTCAATTTCTGTAGCGGCGTCCAACTCACTCGCGACGCCAACTTCCACACCGGAATGGTGGTCGAAGATTGGGATCCTGACCTTGGCCAACGTCAAGGCATCGAAGCCGCGACAATGGTCATCTGCACGAAGTTTGAAAACGGCAAGTTGAAGCGTGTCGACTTTGGTCCAACGCTTTCCGTGGTGCGGTCGAAGAAAAGTCGCATCTTCTTTACGAGCCACCGCTTCTTCCCTGTACCGATCCTTCAAAAACCGATTTCGAAGAACACGAACCCCGCTGTGCTTCGGAAGAAGCTTGGCCTACTCCACTGTCCTCTCATTCCGACATGGCAAGAGTAGCCAACCCCCGCCTCGCGCGACCATTACTACAATGGTTTTGCGCGAGGCGGATTTTTATTTTGCAAAAATATATCAGCTTGTTGTATACTCATCCCAGTATGGGCCTGTAGTATAGCGGTAACACACGACTATGGCATAGTCGAATCGGGGGTTCGACTCCCCCCAGGTCCACAACGATTTTTTCTTGAAAAAAATCCCCGATGCGTTGTGTGGCGATCGGGGGGTCTGTTTATGTTGCTACTCGCCGGGGAGGTGCCACGCGTTTGCCTTCGCACGGCGCGGCGCCCCGCGGCTCAACGACGTAAAGCGTGAAGGCGACGTCGCCTGGCTTTTCTAAATCGTTCTCAATCACCACCATGTGATCGCCGCAGTCAAAAATGACATCGCTCGCCTTGCGCTCGACCACGCGGCGCTCCGCATAATTGACGCCAATCTCTTTCAGTGCTCGCTGCATGTATGCAAGCTCGTCGCCCGTCTTCCAGCTCCACGAGCCGCGCACGCAAAAGATCTTTCCTCCCACGCCATTGTATAGCCGCGCTACCTCCTGCGCGGTTACGGAACTCACATCAATTCTGCGCCAACCACCGGCGAGAAATCCGTGATCGACACCGCGACCCACCAATAGCTTCCCGGGCTTCGACATGACCACGCTCCTTTCAATCGCACTACATAACCACCGCCGTTATTCCGATAATGTCCGTGAAGGCGCTATCGGACCGGAGGCGCCTTGAAACTATACCAAATCGCGCGCTCGTTCGGCTTTGTGCCGACTTGCTTGCGACCGTTCTTATACCCCATTTTTTGCGACCACGCATCGTCTCGACCAGTCCACTCTGTACGCACAACGACGACCGTGTAGAGCGCGCCGCCTTCGACATCGCCGCGCTCATTCCATTGTGGCACCATGATACGATCGCCCACTTGGAATGCGATGCTTCCGTAAAACGGACCGATCTCTGCCGCGAACAATGCATCGTACAACCAAATCAACGCATTGCGATCATTCCCTGTGTGCGGATAATTACTCCGCACCATCGGCAGCGCACCCGGCAAAAAACCCTTCACCTCCCCTGCGCTCACGCGTTCCTCAGTGAATACGATCGCGACGATCGCTTCGTTCCAATTCATTTCCGTTGACACGAGCTCGCGGCCCATGTGCATCGCAACAAATTCCGTCGCTCGTTTCATGTCCTTCCATCCCTTACAGTTTTCGGAGGACCTCTTTTTTGATTATGACACATCCAATAAAAAATAAGCTTGGAAGCGCTGAGGCGTCTCCAAGCTTTAGGTACGTACTACACACTAGTCCGGCGATTCGGTGTCACCGGGAGT
>CAYICF010000050.1:0-4662 GCA_964361805.1 uncultured Candidatus Saccharibacteria bacterium | reverse complement strand
ATGGCGAAAACGATGATATGGATCGGACCCGTATTGACCGTGCTCGTCTTGGGGTCGCTCCCCGCGGCAGTGGGGCTCTACTGGCTCACCTCATCCATCTTTTCAATTGGGCAGCAATGGTATATAAATAAGGAAATCAACAACCATGGACAAACTGAAGGAAACAGCAAAACAGATGTTGGAGCTCATGGGATTTCGTGATGCGAGCGTCGACATTGAACCCGAAGGACGAAAACTCCGTATTTTTATTAACGAGGGCGAGTGGATCAAAACGTGGGTGCCGCAACTCATCAGCGACCTTGAGCACCTATTGCGTACTGCAGCCCGAAAAGACGAGGGCGATTTTGTATTTGTTGATATCAACAACTACCGAAAAGAGCGCGAGCGGCTTATTGTTGAGATTGCAAAAGCGGCAGCGCGCAAAGTAATCATCACCAAGGGGGCGATATCGCTCCCTGCGATGAATGCCTATGAACGCCGTCTCGTACACACCGAACTTTCAACCCGACCGGACGTCAAAACCGAAAGCGAAGGGCAAGGCCACGGCCGCTACGTCGTCGTAAAACCGATATAGAACCTTCCGTTATTACGAGAGGTCGGTAAGTCGGGCAAGCAATCTTACCTAGTTATTATTTAAATCTGGACTAGCCTCCGATTTTTTGTACATCCCAACATCTTCATAACTATTGCTATAGCAATAGTTATGAAGATGTTGGTAAAATAGCAATATGCGCAAAAAAAGAAATTACGTCAGCACGCGTCACAAAGAGGCACTAAGAAAACACAAAGCGAAAGCTATTGATGAGTTAAAAAAAGAATGGGAGAAGGTCGAACGCGGCGCAAAAAATGAACAAATTATAGCAGCCGCAAAAGAAACCGGAATGAAAATGGGGCGGGTGCTATTGGGATTATTGCTCGTCGGTGGAATAATCAGCGTCGGCATTGTGGCGCCGAAAATGCTGGGGGTTCTAGGGCAACTGGCATCTCGTCGTCGATTCTTCGAACGAAAATCATTTATCAAAACGAAAGACTATCTGAAAAAACAAGGATATATCGAATTACTCCCGACAAAAGACGAAACGAAGTATATATTGCAACTCACGACAAAGGGCGAGCAACGCATTCTTGTCGAGCAAATGTCGCGAAGAAAGATCAAAGCCGACCCGAAACAATGGGATGGACGATGGAGACTGGTGTTATTTGACATCCCAGAAAAACACAAAAGCATACGCGAAGCGCTGCGCAAACGATTGTGCGCAATGGGGCTGTGCCCGCTACAGGACAGCGTATTTGCGTCACCGTTCCCAATAAAAGAAGAGGTTGCTGCTTTAAGCGAATTTTTGGGGATAAATGACGGAGTACGATATGTTGAGGCGACAGAAATCGGGGACGACGAGGATCTCAAAGAGTTTTTCCGTTTCGACAAATAACTTCATAACTATTGCTATAGCAATAGTTATGAAGTTGAGAGGATAGGTTCATTGACCGACAGACTCTGCGCTTTCCTCGGTGGCCCGTGCACGGAATTCGAACGAATATACTTTTTCGTCAATTCGGTTGCGAAATAAAATTTTATTGTCTTGAACCAGTAGCTGGTCGGCATCAACAACCGCGGCAATTTCAGGGAGAAGCGTTGTTGCGCCGGTCGGAATATCGTAAGAAACAAAAGAGTCTTGAGTAAAAAACTTCTCTTTCAGATAGTCATCTGGGAGTTCGCTGCGCAACGGAAATGATGCTGGAATGGCGCAATATAATACAGTTGCATTAACTGCGCACTTTGATGGAAGCGTAAGGAAAGGCAAGGCGTTAAGCGCGCGCCCTGTGCCGTCCATGAGTTGTAGTTCAAAATCTGCGCGTCCTGCGACGACAAAGCGAAGGCCAAGGTCCGTAGAAAGAAATGCGTACATCGCACTATTCGCGTCGTCAATCGGACGAACGATTTTTTTAGCAAGATCGATAAGAAAAATTTCGGATCGCACACGAGACGTAGGTCGAGAGAAAAGCAAAAGCTCATTTGCGGTTTGCCACGCGAGTATGCCGTCGGCGACAGCAAGGGGCAATACCTGCGTTGTTTTACGGTCGCCAAGCGTCACAACATACAATCCAGAAGACAAACCATTTTTAAGATAGGCGAGTTTTTGCGACCCCGGATCGAATGCGGCGGCAACAACGTCTTCTGGAAGTCGTTCCCAGCTGTTGGTCGTGGTATCAAACAACGCAAACGTCTCGCGAAGCGGATAATTAAAGCTCGCAAGCGCACGCGCGCCGTCGGGGCTCGGAGTAACATCGTGCAAATCGGCAAGCGTTTGTTCGCTGACCGCTTCGTCTCTGCCGTCGCCAAATGTCTTATATATCTTGCCGTCAGGCGAAGCGTAATACAACGCGTTTGTTTTTTGATTCACCCAATAGCGAAGCGCCGGCTGCGCACTCAATTGCTTGAGAACTACGGGAAGCTTTGCGTCAACTGGAATGTCATTAGCTGCCGCAGGAGACAAAGAGCCGTCTGGCAACGCAGACGCAAAAAACCGAAGATAAATAAAATATCCAATAACGCCGAGCGCGACGATCACCGCAAGGATGAATAAAATTTTAGATAATCGGGACATAACTATTTATTCTTGACAAAATCCACGACTGCGAAGCTCTGTCAGATAAGCCTCTGCTCTTCGAAGATCTTCGCGAATGGCCGGGTAATTCACGGGCTCAATATTAAGAGACTTTTGAAGTTCTTCTTTTTGACTAATAGCGAGGCCAAGAGCGACTTTTAAAAAACCAGCAGAGTCTTGATTGTTATTGATCTGCTCAATATATTTGTTGATGGCTTGATCAATATTCGCAATTTTCTCCTTAATGACATTTTTTTGATCGTCGGTCAGCGTTCGTGCGTCGCTCAATTGTGCTTTATATAACGCGATTTCATCACGAACGAGCTGACATCGCCTCTCGTCATAAGGCGGGATAGGACCCGGGGGTCGTGGCTGAATAATGGTCGTTGCGATATCAATTTTCTTCACTGGTTCCACATTTAATAATTTGATTTCTTTCAGCGATGGATCGATCACATTCAATATCAATACGGCGCTGAAAAGAAGCAATAAACCAAAAATCGTTCTCGTAATGCGGTGCCGCGCAGATTCTTGAAGCGCCGGACGGCCAGCAGCAAGAATATATTCAACACCGGAATATACCATAATAAGCAGCGCAAAAACGCCAGAGATGCCGACAACATAGAGATAAATCCCGCTCAAATATGACACAGGGTTCGACGTATCGATGGTGACGCCAGGAATAGGGACGCTTAAGGCTGTAGCAAGAAGAGAATAAAAAAACATAGTTATTGTGCGGTGAGCGTTGTGGCCTCGTTTGCAAATTCATACTCGTTTGCGGGGTTTTTCGCGTCCACCGTGACGCGAATCGGAGTAGGTTGAAAAACGAGGGGAATCTGAAGCTCAACTGCGCGCTCGCCGTAGCCATTGTCAACGCGCGCTCCATTGGCGCCCCAACTCAAACGCAATGTCTGGGGATTCGTGACACCCCAAAAATAGAGCAACGCCCGAAGCGTATGCGCACCAAAAACAACCGTGAGCAATGGAGCGCGCACGACAACCTCTGGCGCGGCAATAGGAATAGTGACAGCACGTTGAATATCGACCCCCTTGTAGCCCAAAACAACCGCTTTGAAACCAACGGATGCGCCGCTTAATCCGATCTCGTCAGTTTGAAACGAAAAACGCACTTGGCCAACGCCAGAGCTCGCTAATTTATTATTCACAAACCAACGAATGTCTCTTTTTGAAAGATCAATCACTTTTCCGTCGTCAATAAGCTGTACGGTGGCGGCGATGGGCGTATTGAGTCCAGGCAAAACCTTACCAGCATACGACGACTCCACATATGAACCAGCACGCCACGTCAACGCAAGCTGCGGCAGCGGTGCAGCGAACACCGGAGTTGCACCAATAAAACTAACGAAGCTGATGAGGCTAATGAAGCTATAAAAAGGATGGTTCATATTTAATGGCCAGCGGCTTGAGCCGCCGGCGCCGGAGCAGCTGCCCCAACCGGATTTTTCAGCTTCGCTGCTCCGCCCACAATAGCGGCTGCCTCCGGGAAATACCAATCAAGAGCAATAGTCACAAGAACGCCGATGGTTTTAATGGGGAGCGCTCCCACATATGGGATAAGTTCAAGTAAGCCCGCGCCAAGGTCATAGCCCGCGCGCACCCCTTTCATTCTAAAATAAATTTGCGTCACCGGAAAGGTAAGAATATCAAGAATAAAAAAGTCGTCGAGTCCAAACAATAAAAGAGCAATGCCGATAATATCAGCAATTAAGACATATTCAACAATAAGCATCGCCTCCGGAAGCGAAATCTTCGGCTCATGTTTCGGAGCTTCAGTCATACTTTCAGTATAGCGCACAGAGAACACAATTCGCCGCACGATAGATTTTCAAATTTCGATGCAGTACGCGAAGCAAGCGAGGCTTGCGAGGACCTGTACCCACGGTGGTACAGTGACGAGCAAACGGAGCTTGCGACAAAGTAATGCGCGAAATTTGAAAATCTTAAACTTTCCCCTGCTGCTCCAACACATCCTCCGGCCTGGTCGTCACCACCCGATCCTCAAGATACGACGCCACCACGTGCAGCGGCGCGTGTT
>CAYICF010000049.1:0-4698 GCA_964361805.1 uncultured Candidatus Saccharibacteria bacterium | reverse complement strand
AAGGGCGCGGCACGCTCGGACGAGCGATTCTCGATGGCGTAAAAATCGTTACCGTCAACAAGCGGCGTGTTGCTGTGCGCGCGACGGTGAAGTCAATTCCTGGATATTCGGCGCACGCGGATCAAGCGCAACTGCTTCACTGGCTTGAACCGGCGCGTACGCATTTGCGGCGCGTGTTTGTGGTGCAGGGCGAAACACAATCTTCTGAGACGCTTGCGCAGAAGATCCGTGATGAGTTGGCGGTTGATGCGGTATTGCCGGAGTTGGGGAAGAGGTATGATATTATGTAATAGAGCTTACGCAAATGGTACATTTCGTTGTCGCACCGCACAAAACGTCACTCAGTGTACTGACAAGTACACCTCGTTTCGTTTTGTTTGTGCTCCTAGAACTGTATCCATTTTCATAAGCTCTACAGAGCAAAATAGCTTTGCCTTATTAGCGTTAACGAAGCTAAAAAAATTATGCCAAACAACAAGCTATTTCTTAAACCAAAGTATAAGATTTGCATTTCCGGCGCTGCCGAAACTGGTCATTGTGCTATTGATGCGCTTGAAAAGGCCGAAGCGATTGGTAGAGAGATCGCTCTGCGTGGTATGGTGCTTGTGACGGGTGCAACGATTGGCGTTCCATATTGGGCGGCGAAGGGAGCAAAAATGGCTGGCGGTATGGTGATCGGCGTTTCTCCGGCAGCGTCTGAACTTGCACATGTGAAGACGTATCATCTGCCGCTCGATTATCACGACTTGATTGTGTATACAGGATTTGAATATTCAGGGAGGAATTTGTTGCTTGTCCGCTCCTCGGACGCCGTTGTGACGATTTGTGGCCGCATGGGAACCCTGAACGAATTTACGATTGCATTTGAAGACCAGAAGCCAGTTGGCGTTCTTGAAAAAACGGGCGGCATTGCTGATGAACTGCGTGGGATTCTTGAAAAAGCGCATCGTGGCATGGGACGAGTTATCTTTAACGATAATCCGAAAGCGTTGCTTGACGGCATTGTTGCTGCGATCGAAAATGGTCGAGGGAATCATTATAGCGATCCGCACGTGAGGGGATAGCAACGAAGAATTAAAAACCAAGAATGAAGAACGAAAATTTAAAATGAAAAAAGTAAATTCAAAAGCGAAGAAGGCGGTGAAAAAAGTTGTAAAGAAGGTCACAAAGAAGGCAGCGAAGCTGAAGGTGCCGAAAAATTTCATTGGCCACGTGACCCATTATTACGGAGGCATTGGCGTTGCAATTATAAAGCTTGCTAAGCCGATCGTCGGCGGGATCACGATTCGCATTGCGGGTGCGACGACGAATTTTATTCAGCCCGTGGAATCAATGCAGCTTGATCATGTCGCGGTTTTGAAAGCGAAAAAAGGCGATGAAGTAGGCATAAAAATTAAAGATCGCGCCCGCGATGGAGACGAAGTTTACCTTGTAGAAAGAAAAAAATAAAAAGAAGCGAAGCATCTGCACCCGTCACTTATGAGCATTCTGACGATCTATAGGGAGTATTTTGTTCCTATTGGTCTGCTTGCGGGCACCATAATTGGCGCGGGGATTTTTTCACTTCCATTTGTTTTTTCTTCTGCCGGATTTCCGCTTGGCTTCGCCGCTCTTATTATTGGAACATGCGTGTTCCTCGCGCTTCATCTTTTATATGCCGATATCATTCTGCGCACTCCAGGGACGCATCGTTTTGTTGGTTATGCGCAAATATATCTTGGCCTATGGCCGTCGCGCCTCGCGCTTTTGGCATCGGTGCCGCAGATGCTCTTAGTACTCACGATTTATCTTATTCTCGCGCTTCGATTTGGCGACCTTCTGCTCCCAGGTCTTGGTATCCCTTCGCTGTATTTATTTTGGATTATCGGTTCGGCATTTATTTTTTTTGGGCTTCGCGCGCTTGCATCGTTCGAATTGCTTATGACCGGCGGCATTGTCGCAATTATTTTCGCGTTGTTTGTTGTTGCGGCGCCGTATGTGGCTACGATTCCGGCGCGTGCTCTTGCTCCCCATTGGAGCGCGTGGTTTTTGCCATTTGCCCCAGTGCTTTTTGCGCTTTCTGGGCGTGTGGCGATTCCATCTCTTGTGCGTTATGTGCGCGAGTTATCGCATGATGTGAGCGGACTGCGAACAATCATTGGCTGGGGAACCGTTATTCCTGCGTTCGTCTACGGCGTGTTTGTCGTTGGCGTTGTCGCGTTGTCGCCGGTCGTGAGCGATGATGCGGTGACGGGTCTTATTGGCGCAGTCTCTCCCTTGATGCTCGCCGCGCTTGGTTTGCTCGGGCTCTTATCGCTTTTGAGTTCCTACGTTGTTGTTGGTCTTGATGTTTCTAATATTTTAGAATATGATTTTCGCGTTCCGCGCATTGTGCGCGTTGCAGGCGTTGTTGGGATTCCCCTTGCCGCATATCTCCTCGGCCTTCAACAATTTATCGCCCTTATTTCCTTTACCGGAGGAATATTTTTGTCGCTCGAAGGTATTCTTATTGCGTGGATGTGGCTGCGTTTGCCGGCGTACACGAAAAATAAGAGTATTGTTGGCCGATGGGGAAAAGGCTCCGCCTTCGCGCTGGCCGTGGTTTTTGCTGGTGCGTTTATTGCAACGCTCGTCTTATGATTGCGCTTGCTCGAATTACCCTTTCTATTTTTGTTTTCGCTTTGCCGTTTGGCGCATTCCATCTCTCGACCATTGCCGCCGTACTCCTTGTCGTTGTTGGCGGCACTCTGCTTCGGCAACAATTTGACGTTCGTCATCTGTTTTTTGTTTATGAGCGTCGATGGATGTTTGTGGCGCTTTTCGCTTTTTTGTTTTTCGTGACGATTTCTCTCGCGTTTGCCTCGTCGCTTTCTTTGGCGATTTTTGCGACGGCGCGGCTCCTCCTTGCAATTGTTGCGGGGGCGAGCGCAGCGTATGTGATCGGTCGGGGTCTTGTGACGCTCGACTTTGTGTTCGGCGCCATTGTCGCGAGCGCGGTCTTCCAATCGATTGTTGCATTTTTGCAGTTTGCTTCGCAGTCGAGCCTCGGTTTGTGGTGGCTCGGCGAATCTGTGCTTTCGTCCGACGCCCCCGGCGTCGCAAAAATTGTTGTTGAGGGTGTGCGGTTTATCCGAGCATATGGGACGTTTCCGCATCCGAACGTGCTGGCGGCGTTTTTATTAGTGGGACTTGTTGCGTTGGCCTTTTTGTTTTTTAAAAAAACTTCCCGCTTTCTACTTCCTACTTTTTACTTTCTACTGCTATTAGGTTTGCTTCTAACGTTTTCGAGGGCGGCGTGGATCATTTGCGTGCTTCTGTTCGTCGTGATTGCGTGGTGGGCGATGCGATACAGGGAACAGGGAACAGGTTACAGGGGACAGTGGGTTCTGACTATCTTGGGTTCGCTTGTTGTGCTCGTCACTATTTTTTATCCGTTTATTTTCGCGCGGTCTTCATTATCGCTTGATGAGCCTGCGATCGCCGATCGAATTCAATATTTGCGTCTTGGTGTCGATATTGTTGTGCGCCGTCCCTTTGGCGTTGGTATTGGGAATCAGGTTTTATACGCAACCCAGCATGATCTCTATGGCGCGGCTGGATTATTGGCGCCTTGGCAGCGCGAGCCGATACATAATCTTTACTTACTTATCGCTTCAGAAATCGGCGTTTTTGGACTCATCGCATTTTGTATGTTGATTGGCGCGGTCTTTATGGTTAAAAGCGAAACGTTGAAGGTAGAAAGGTTTTTTGTTGCGCTTATGCTTGGGGCATTATTGCTTTTTGGATTTACGGATCATTTTTTGTGGGATGTAGCACCCGGACGATTGCTCCTGTGGTTTCTGATCGGACTAGCGCTTGCGTAGCTGTAACAATTTGTGTTACAATTCGCACATGAGAACAATTATTAACATTTCGTTGCCGAAAGAATTGAATAAAACGGTCGAAGCTGCCATGAAGCGTGGGAAGTTTGCCACAAAGAGCGAGTTTTTCCGTGCGTTGATTAAGTTTTGGGAAGAGGAGCAGCTCCTCAAAGAGGTGGAGCAAAGCCGAAAAGAGTTTGCCGCTGGTCTTGGTAAGAGATTGAAGTCCTTAGCAGACCTTGATTAATTGAGGTATGGAGATTCAATATGCCCCAAACTTCGCTCGCGCATATCGTAAGCTTCCGGCTGAGGTGCGAGCGCGCGCGAAGGATGCCGAACAGGTTTTTCGGCTCGATCCATTTGATGTGCGTTTGAAGACGCATAAATTACATGGACGTCTCAGTGATGCATGGGCGTTTTCGGTTGATGCACGGCATAGAATTATTTTCGAGTTTAGTCGCAAGCATGTTGTTCGTTTTCTTGCGATCGGCGGCCACGAGGTTTATCAATAGCATAAGCGCCCGTAGTACAACGGATAGTGCGTACCCCTCCGAAGGGTAAGATTGAGGTTCAATTCCTCACGGGCGCACCACCAAACACAACACCGGCATTACATTGCGGGTGTTGTGTTTGGTCCGTGAGGAATTGAACGGGAAAGGGGTCGGGAAAACGGGAGTTTTCCCGCGGCGGAAGTCTGTTGCGCCATCAAAGTTCCTGCTGCTCGATTACGATAGCGGATGCACGTCTCCGATCGATGGTGCTCCGCTCATGCAAAAGGCGCTCGTGATTGACGAAACTTCTTTGGCGTATCGCGTGCGTTGCGGCGTGGTTGTAATCGGGCAGTTTTATCCTGACTGTA
>CAYICF010000048.1:0-4858 GCA_964361805.1 uncultured Candidatus Saccharibacteria bacterium | reverse complement strand
TTCGCGGGGCCCCGATGGCAACGTCCCGGGCGTGCACTTGGTCGATGACGGCGGTGTGTATGTAGGTGATTGGTATCCGTCGATGGCGAGCGTTGCTCTCAGTTCCCGTGAGGCAGTTCGGTTTGCCTAACCTTCTGCCTTGCAAGCTCGTATCCTTCCCTCCGGGCGTTGCGTGCGCAACGGTCCGGTTGGTTTTTGTTATACTTCACGTAGGCTTATACAATCGATTTCGCATTCGTGCGGAATAACGGTTTGCCTGATAATAATGAACTGCTTGCTTAGTGCTTCGGTGGATGTGTGTTTTTATGACGTGCTGCCACCACAAACAATCCGATGTGATCGGCTAACGCAGGACACCGAACGGTGTCCGGTGCTGTTGATGGCACTCTGCAATACGCGGGTTCGCGGAACCCCGATGGCAACGTCCCGAACGTGAACTTGAACGATGACGGCGATGTGTATGTGAATGATTGGAATCCGTCGACGGCGAGCGATGCTCTCAGTACCCGTGAGGAAGTTCGTATACTGAGGCTCAAACTTGAGCCTCAGTATTGTTGGAGGTGGGCGCACAATATTTGCGCCAACCATTTACCATGCGTGAAATTTCTTGCACTGTTTTTTCAAGCTTGATATATGTTTTGTCATCTATAATTTTTAGCTCATTTGTTATTCGAATCAGTCTTTTTAAGACTTCTATATTGATGCGCGCATGGTCAAGCGGCGCTCTTTTTTCTATTTTCGTTTTTAGTGACGCCTCTATGATTTGTTCTGTGATTGCTAAAGAGCGTTCTTCGATGTGATGGAATATTCCAAAACGATCACGTTTCGGAATCATTTTCCCAAGATGATAGATTGTTTTGTATAATTCATTTAGCTTATGAACCAAGGAAATTTCTTGCGTCGGGGGGGGGGGTAATAATCATACTTTATTTGGACATATTATTTCTTTAGAAAATTTGTTTTTAGCATGGAGCGAATTTCGACGGGGAAAGCGACATCGGATCGCGGTACAACAATTTGAATTTACGCTCGAAGATGAACTTTTTCAACTGCATGAGGATTTACAATCGGGACATTATTTTCCCGGTCCCTACGACGCCTTTTTAGTTTGTGATCCAAAGCCACGACGCATACATAAACCCACTGTTTCTGATCGTGTTTTACATCAAGCAGTATTTCGTATACTTTCGCCATTATTTGAACGTCGTTTTATTTTTGATTCTTATTCATCCCGCTTAAATAAAGGTACTCACGCCGCAGTTGCTCGCCTGTCTACTTTTTTGCGTAAAGTCAGTATAAATAATACGCGCCGTGTTTTTGTATTACAGTGCGACGTCCGTAAATTTTTTGATTCAATTAATCACGAGATTTTACTTCATCTTTTGCGGCCTGTCATTGCCGATTCCTCTACGTTTCATCTCGTTGAATTAATTATTCAAAGTTTTTCCTCTACGTCCGGCCATGGGTTACCGCTCGGCAACGTTACCAGTCAACTTTTTGCAAATGTTTATCTTAACGAGCTTGATCATTTTATTAAGCATGTGCTACATCAGCGTTTTTATATTCGTTATTGCGATGACTTTGTTATTGTGGGGGAACGCCCTGATTTGTTGCTTATACTTCTCGATACAATCGAAGTTTTTCTTGGAGATTATCTTGGTCTCCAATTGCATCCTCGAAAAATTATCATTCGCCAATATCAGCAAGGAATTGATTTTCTTGGTTATGTCGTGCGTCCTTATTGCATTACTTTGCGTACGCGTACAAAGCAGAGATTGCTCAAGCGTATATCCCACGCAAACGCTCCTTCATATCTTGGAATGTTACAACATTGCGCAGGATATAAAATTTGTAGCCATGCATTAGAAATTTTGCGTCGCGGAGCGGAGGGCTAGTTTTCGACGTCGCCCTCTTCGAGGCGGTAGTAGCTGTTTCCTTGATTCATTTCTTCCAAGATGTGCGCTGATGCGCCGACGAGCCGGGCGATCATAAAGAGAGATTTTCCGAGACGGGGATTGAGCTTTAATTCGAGGAGTGTTGCCGCAATTGCGCCGTCGATATTCAACGGAAGTTTTTTCCCCTTCTTGGCTGCAAGCGCGGCTTCGATGGCGTACGCTTTTTCAAAATGTTTACATGCGAAGCCGAGCGACTTTGCTTTCTCGTACAGTGCGGCTGCGCGCGGGTCGGCGTCTTTATAGATTTTGTGTCCGAAGCCTGGAATCACCTTCTCTTGCACGACGATTTCGTCCGGAGTTTTATCTGATGCGAGAAGCGCTGCACAGCTTTCCGCTGCTCCACCGTGTTTTGATCCAATAGCGAGACACGATGCTGCAAGCGCAACGTGCATATCATTTCCGCTTGCAGCAACAATGCGCGGGACATAGAGCGATGGCGCTTCGATTCCGTTTTCGACTGATGCGACAAGCATGGCCTCAAGCAGTTTTGCTTCGTTTGCCGTCCCAAAATCTCCGCGGAGCAGGAGTATCATAACTTCTGCAAACGAATGCTTATTGAGGAGCTCAACGATGTTGCGTCCACGGATCGCATGTTCACCGTTTTTTGTTTGACTGATGGAGGTTTTGAATTTCATATGAGATAGGTTATAGGTTTTTAAATTCGTGTTCGAGGATGCTGTAGCGTTTTAAGTCGACAAAGTGATCGTATAACCATTCACTGTCGCGCATTTGCCCTTCTCTGGTAAATCCGAGTCGTTCCGGGATCGCGCAGCTTTTTGCGTTCCCCGTTGCACAGTCGATTGTCACGCGATGGAGTTTGAGTTCGTTAAATGCATATTGCAACACTAGTCGTACTGCGCGTGTCATAATGCCTTGTCCCTCCACTTCTTTTGCGAGCCAGTATCCAATTATTGCCTTACGATTATCGTGATCGATATGATGGAGGCCGATGATCCCGACCAGAGTTTGATTTTTAAAAATGACGTGATGGATTTCTCCTTTCTTTTTTGTTTTTTTTATAAACGCCAAGACATCTTCTGTTGTTTTTGTCTTATCAACCCATGGGAGCCACTCGCGTAACCGTGTGCGATTTTGATCTACGAGCGCGAATAATGCTGCCGCGTGTTTTGGGGCTATGCGACGCAATTCAATGTCGCCGTCCTTCCGTTTTTTTATTTTGACTTCGCTCATATCTTTTTAATTATTGTTGCAGAGTGCTCTTGACCAGTCTCGGTAGATCGTCCACGACTTCCGCGATCAGCGCACCCGCATCTTGCAGTGCTTTGATTTTACCACTTGCGGTTCCGCGGCCACGGCTTACAATTGCGCCGGCGTGGCCGAGGACGGTATCTTGCGGCAATTTTTCCGCAAATTTTCCTGCAATGAGAGCGACCACGGGTTTTGTGATGCGGCCATCCTTCATTGCCGCGGCAAGTTGTTCTTCGTATGTGCCACCGACTTCACCGAATACAACAATAACTTTTGTTTCCGGGTCCCGTTCGAATTGCAGCGCGATGTCCACGAAGTCGGAACCGATGAGTACATCACCGCCAATGCCGACGACGGTGCTTTGGCCAAGCCCAGCTTTAGTGAGCGTATACGAAATTTCTGCGGTCATCCCGCCGCTTTTTGAAATAAGTCCCACTGGGCCGGGCGTAAAAATAGCGTTGATTAAATCGGCGCCGCCGATACTCCCAATTTTTCCAACATTGGGTACGAGTATTCCAACAGAGCTTGGGCCGATGATTTGGCTTCCATACTGGCGCGCAAAACTGATCATGGTCGCGACGTCGCGCACTGGAACTTTTTCGCTTAAGATATTAATGAGTGGGATTCGCGCATGAATGGATTCCAAAACAGCGTCAAGGACGAATGGCGCCGGAACGGTGATGAGCGCGGTGTTGATGTCAGGGAATTTTGCTCTTGCTTCGACAACACTATCGAATACCGGTATATTTTCGATTGTTTGACCGCCTTTTCCGGGCGTCACTCCTGCGACAACAGATGTTCCGTACGCCAACATTTCTTTTGTTGCGCGTGCTCCTTCTTTGCCGGTAATGCCTTGGACGAGCACTCGCGTATTTTTATTGATCAGCATATGGGATAGGTTCTAGGTTTTATGGGTTAGGTTATGGTAGGCCAATTGTGTCATGATTTTTCCGGATTCAGACATTGAGATTTCTGCGCCGTAGAGGCGAAAGTTGTATCCCTCTTTCTTGCCCACCTCTTTTAACATTTCAAATGCTTCTTTGCGGCGGGGACCGTCGCGACGAATCACAATCGGATACGTCGGTTTTATTTTGAGTTTGCGTAGGCCGTTTACAAAACCGGTCAGCGTTTCGTGAATGTCGGTAAAGTTTGCTGTGCCACCAATAACCCAACATCCTTTGAGGCCGGGGCGACTTAAAACTTTTTTTGTCAGCGCTTCCACGATTTCGGCTTTGGGATTTCCCGAATACTCGACATAGTTTGCCGGGCGGCCGCCGTGGCGCATCAGGGCATCTAGATTCACGAGTGATGCGCCTCCGCCTGAGGCAAGAATTCCGATGTCGCCCCCAAGATCAAGAAGTGGGCGATAAGAAGGATCAACAACGTTATCATCGAGAATTATTTTTGCGTCGCCGGTGATGAATGTATTATTCTCACAAACAAATAACGGATTTATTTCTGCAACGAGCGCATGTTCTTCGTTAAATAATTTCCAGAGTTTTTTAATCACGTCGCTTAATCCTTTCGTGTACGCGATGCCGATTTCGCTTATTTTTTCGCGGAGTAAAAAGTCACGAATTCCCCAGATCGGGTCAATGGAAATTGTGTTGGCTTCGGTTACGGGCTTGCCGCCATCTTTTGAAATTGCAAGCACGGGTGTGCGAGTATCGCTTGAATAGCTGAAGCTCAGATAT
>CAYICF010000047.1:0-4868 GCA_964361805.1 uncultured Candidatus Saccharibacteria bacterium | reverse complement strand
CACGCCCTTACGGGCACACGCACCTCAAGCGTGCTTGGCTACCGTTACAACACCCGGGCATAGCACTCATAACTTCTCACCCATAATAGCAAGAGCCTTCTCAATTTTCAATCTTTTGCACTGCTTCATATTCTTCACTATCATAACTCACGATCGTGAGTTATGATAGTGAACGCAAAGTTCCCTGCTTGGTGATGCCGAGAATTTCTACTTTATCCATGATGCGCAATCTTTTTAAGTCTTCTAAGAATGCTTCGGGGATTTTTATCTTTCCGATCCAGACGCTTTTTTGCAACATGCGAAATGAAAGATTTTTTAATGCGCTTCGCACCCAATCACGCTTGTTTCTATCTCGCTCCGGGATATCGAACGTCACAACGGTTAACGTCGCCGACGTCTCTTTTGCATAGCGCGGAGATTTAGGAAGCGCTCCGCCGCCAAGTTGCTCACGTAATTTTTTTAATTTTTCTCTTCCTTTTTTTGTCAGAGTAAATGGCAAGAACGACTGCTTTGATCCCGCGATGATGAGCCCGTCTCGTTTTAATTGCGCGACAAGATTGTGATAATACTGCGATTCGTGATGCGCGTCGCATATATGATTCAGCGCGTCGCGTATCGTACGCGAAATCTGCCGTGCCATTGCCCCGCGACTCCCGACGAAAAAGGGCTCCACGGTGATAGCGTACGCTGCCTCGACTCCATGTCCGAACATTTCTAATGCCTTCATGAGAATTTCTCCGCGCATATTGTTGTCGTTTATTATTGTTATTTATTTTATATTTTCTTGTCGTGACTATGTGTATACTATCATAACTCACGATCGTGAGTTATGATAGTAGTCAATTTTCCGTTTTAATGATACTTGCTATTTTTGTTATAAACGCATACATTTGCATAAAAAAATGAGGCGCGCGCTCACAAAAGTGCCGCCTCAAAATCTTCGCTGTTTCACTTACAGAACGGACAAAACAAACGCTGGAGGTCCTTCCAGGGCTCTTCCGGCGTAACACACCATAGCGCCACCACCAGAATGATGAGTAGTGCCAGACCAAGGATCATCTGTCTTGTTTCGTTATTCACGCTCAGTCCTCCTTTGTGTTCTCTTCGTACAACGGCCATGCGACGTACTACTTTGCGAAAATTCCACTCGCGTACTCAAAAAGCCATGGCGGTGAATATCGCGCCGTCGCGCACACCGCGACAACTCCATGCGTAGCTCCTCCGCAACAATCAATGGCAAATCTTCACTAATGATTATACTGCAAACGATGGTTTCGCTTGCAACCAATCAAGCAAACGACCCCAAAATGGGTCGTTTATGCTTTCGGTACAGCCGCTGCGGCGGCAACCTTTTTCGCTTTCGCGTCTTGCGTGGTCGCCATCTTTTGCCTGATTTCTTTTTTAGACAAATTACGCATGTAGTAGAGCTTTGCGCGATGGACTTTGTGCGGCGAACTCAACACGTCTACTTTCATAATCGTCGGCGCGTGAATAGGATAAATCTTTTCTACCCCCACCGCAGCAATCGTGCCGCGCACCGTGAACATAGCGCCTGGTTCGCTGCCGTGTTTGCGCGCCAACACCATTCCTTCAAAGATGCTTTCGCGCTCTTTGTCGCCGTCTTTAATACGCTCGTACACACGCACCATTGCGCCGGGCTTGATTTGCGCCATTGTTACTTCGTCGATCATATTGTATATATTGTAGCTCAAGCGACATTTTATTGCAACATCATCCATCTATGCGCATCACTATCGACGCTCGACTCCTCGGACGCGGCGGACAATCTGGTATTCACGTGTATACCACCGAGCTCCTCCGGGCACTTATTGCCCAAACGCCGCACGACCGTATCCAATTATTTTATAATGGGCTGCGCCTTGCGCCGCTCCCACACGATATTGCCTGCGCGCCAAATGTGAGGGTGATCAATTGGCGGATTCCCAATGCGCTCCTTGGTGCTTCGTTCACACTCACGGGCCTACCGCGCCTTGACCGCCATATTTCGAGCGATGTCTTTTTTAGTCCACATTTTGACCTCGTCGCTCCAGGCACAACCCCGCACGTTATGACCTTCCACGATCTTTCGTTTGTGCATTATCCGTCTTTTTTCTCGTTTCGACAGCGCGTGTGGCATGCGCGCCAACTCTATGCCGCTGCTGCCCGTCGCGCAACGCACCTCATCGCCGATTCCCTCTTTATTAAATCCGATCTTGTCGCACTCCTGCATCTTCCTCCAGAAAAAATTTCTGTAGTGCCGCTTGCAGCGCATACGCGATTTCGGCCGCTCCCACCACATCGTCCAAGAAAATTTCCTTTCCCATTTCTCCTCACGCTTAGCACGCTTGAGCCGCGCAAAAATATTTTAGGCTTACTCCGTGCGTTTGAGCTACTCCGTGCTCGCGAAACATTCCGCAATCTCCATCTCGTTATTGCTGGCTCGCCTGGCTGGCTCTATAACGATCTTTTGCGCGCAATCAGCGCCTCGCCGCATCGTTCATTCGTTCATTTGCTGGGCGCTGTATCTCTAGACGAACAAGTCGTGCTTTATAATGAATGTGAGGTCTTCGTATATCCGTCGTTCTTTGAAGGGTTTGGCCTCCCGCCGCTTGAAGCGCAAGCGTGCGGAGCATCTGTTGTGGCTGCTGACCGCGCTGCGCTCCCTGAAGTTTTAGGTGACGGGGCGCTGTTTGTAGACCCCTGGAACACTGATGCGCTCGTGGATGCAATCGCGCGTTGTGTCACCGATATTTCGTTCGCTCGTGCGCTTCGTGAACGTGGACGCGCGAACGCCGCTCGATTCTCCTGGAACGCAACCGCACAAGCAACGCTCCACATTCTCCGATATGCCCGGAACTCAACCAATTCTCAATGACGTTCTTCCGCCGAAAAAAACTGAGCGCGCCCCGCCACGGCGACGCTTTTTGTTTTCTTTTTTATTTTTTTCATGCGCGTTACTCGTTGCCATCTTTACGATCGTAGGTTTTATTGGCTACCGAAAAACACTAGCGCTTCGCGCCGCGACAACAACGCAATTTCGCGCGGCAAGCGATGCGGCAGCCGCATTCAATGTTCACGATGCCAGCGCCGCGCTTGCACCACTTGCACGCCGCATCGAACGTGCCGATCAATATAGCGCTGTTCCAGCAATCATCCGCACTGCCTCGTTTTTGGAACGCCTTTCCCCTACCATCGGCATCGCACGCAACGGGCTACACACCCTGACAACGCTTGCCACCTCAACATTCCACGCCCTTGAAACCGTCGACACTATTTCGCGCAACGCGTTTCGCTATTTATTTCGTGGGGGCGGGAGCAAATTACTCGCACTGATCCAATCCATTTCCGCCGACGTCGCAACAATTCGTACCGCAACTGATACGCTCGGCGCTGCTGCAACGCGTTTTCGCATTCCATTCCCACTCGACACCTTAACGATTGTCGCCTCCCTCGGCAACGTTGGCGCCCTTATGACGCGCGTGCTCGACATACTCAATACGCCCGACCCTCAACATTTTTTATTACTCTTCCAAAATCCCTCTGAAATCCGACCGAGTGGAGGATTTTTAGGGAGTTATGCCGATATCACTATCCATGGCGGGAACGTCACGAACATCGATGTCCGTGATATTTACGACCCCGATGGACAGCTCGTTATGAAAACTCTCGCGCCTCGCGCGCTGCAACGGATCAGCCCTCGCTGGGAAGCACGTGATGCAAATTGGTTTTTTGACTTTCCGACATCGGCTGCAAAAGTACTTTCGTTTCTTGAAGCATCAAAAATCTACGCGGAGCGCGGCACGCGTTTTATTGGCGCTATCGCGGTGAATGTTCCGATCGTGCAAGACTTGCTTGCAACGACCGGCCCCATTGAGCTCCCTGATTATCAGCTGACTATTGATGAAAAAAATTTTCTTGCTGAGGTCCAACGAGAAGTGGAGTCAGGAGCCGACAATAAAGCAGGGCGCCCCAAACGCATCTTGCGCGTATTGACACCGCTTGTACTCGAAAAACTTGCCGATCTTAGCAACGTCCAAAAACGCTTGCTTATTGCGCGTCTTCAAAACCGCATCCGCACAAAGGAGCTTCAATTTTACTTCCGCGACCGCGCGCTCGAAACGTATGTGCAATCCATGGGTTTTGGTGGAGACATCTATGCGCCCGAGATGCCGGACTACGACGACTATATTGCGTTTGTTCGTGCCAATATTGCTGGAGGGAAAACCGATATTCTGATCGATGAAACAGTCGCGATCGAAAGCACGGTTGACGCCCTTGGCGTCGTGCACAATACGTTGACCGTCTCGCGCTCCCACCGTGGAGACACCGAAACCGCATGGTGGTACCGTATGGCAAATCAACTTTTTTTCCAATTACTGACTCCCTATGGCTCAACGCTCCTCGATGCGCAAGGACACGATGCGATGGCAACGCCAACCGTCAATCGTCCGACCTACGCCCCCGACCCAGATGTCGTTGCCATCGAATCAACGCTCCAATTCCCAAAACCGCACATCGAACAATTTGCGCAATTTGGAAAAATAACATTTGCGGGATGGCTCACTGTGCCTGCGGGCAATGAAAAAACATTGTCGCTTGATTATCAACTTCCAACTCGAGTGACGCTCGAGGACGGAGCTCGCTATCGCGCCATCATTGAACGCCAGTCTGGTTCGCGTGAACGATTTCGCTACACGCTTCATGCGCCTTCTGGCTTTATTTGGAAGGAATCTCAATCTTCAGATTTTCTCTTTGCAAGCGATGATTTGGATGGACGCACGATCCTTGAAATGACGCTGCAAAAGAAATAATAACCGATGTGCGCGTAGTAGGGATCGGACCTACGACCTCGTCATTATCAGTGACGC
>CAYICF010000046.1:0-5052 GCA_964361805.1 uncultured Candidatus Saccharibacteria bacterium | reverse complement strand
GGCGCGTGAACGATTTGCAATCGTTGCAAAGCATGATCGTGAATTATTGGCAGCAAAAGAGTGCGTTGCCCGTATCGCTTGCCGATCTTCGAGATGATATTGCGGGCTTTGTTGTTCTTCCGGTTGATCCTGAGATGAACCTCGCATATGAATACCGCATACTTGCGCCACTGCAGTTCGAGCTTTGTGCGACATTTGCCCTTCCTGTTCGCGCGTACTCAAAATATGGGCGCGATATCCCGTATCCTATGACTGTTGAAAGCTGGGATCATGATGCGGGAAATTATTGTTTCGCGCGCACCATTGATCAGGATTTGTATAAGCCATTGTCGCGATCGTGAGGCACTTTTTTTATTTTTTGATTTTGCTTGTGTGTTCTGGCGTGTTTGGTGTTTACTATTTTGGAAATTTGTTTATCGCGACGATCGCTCGTCTCGAAGAACGTTTGGACGTAGCGAGCGCGCTTCACGATCGTTACGCTCGTGCCGTTGTCGAGCTCCAAGCTCGATACGCCACGCTCGACGCCCGCCATCAATCGCAAACAGGCGCGTTGAAAGAGCGTGAGGCTGCATTTTCTCGGGAGCGAGCGTTGACTACCGCGCAACGTGAACAGTTGCGCATACAAGAGGCGTCTGTTGTGCGCGTGCAGCACGAACTCGGCGGAGTGAAGGTGCAGCTTGAGGAATTTAAAAAAATTGGCGGAGCGCCATTGCCGAAAGATTTTATTAATAAACTATTGCAAGCAAGCGTGCGTGTGCGTTGTACGTTAAGTCACTCAGGCGATGTTGAGCGTTTTCGTGCCGGATCCGGGTCTTTATTGGGTCGCTATACTGGTGCCGGAGATGGCGTGGTGATTATGACGAATGCGCATGTGGTGTTGAAAAATGAGCAAGGCGAATACGATTGTGCTGTTGTGTTTGGCGACGAAAGTTATTATCGCACTACGGTGCTTCGACGCGTGTTCCAAGACACCTACGACTTTGCTTTTTTGAAGCTTGGCGATCGAGAAACGGGCCCTGAAGTTTTTCCTATTTCTTATGATGATCTAGGAATCGGGTTTTGCGAATTTGTCGATATCGAGCTTGGCGATCGTGTGACTATGGTAACATTTCCACAATTTCAAGGCCCTGCAAGTGCTGAGTCGCATGGATCCATTACCGAAGTCGTCGAAGGCCCGATTTATGAGACTACGGCGCCAATTGATCAAGGGAGTTCTGGTGGCGTGGCGATTCTTGATAAAAAACGATGCGCGCTTGGTATGCCGACGTGGAAGGGGATAGGGAGTCGCACGGGGTTCTCCTATATTCAATCATGGCCGATGATGCTTTCTTATAAGTAGAAAGTTAAAAGTAGAAAGTGGAAAGGCGCAAGCGGGGACAGAGATCAGAAACGAGAAAGTAGAAAGTGGAAAGGGGTTCGTGTGGAGTGGAAAGTGGACAGTAAAACGTAAAATGGACGAAGAAAAATATAAATCAGGATATAAAAATCTTGTTGTCTGGAAGAAGGCAGATGAATTAGCGCTTGCAATTTATTTTGTTACTAAAAAATTTCCGCGAGATGAAATTTTTGGTCTTGTCTCTCAGATGCGTCGTTGTGCTGTTTCAGTACCCGCAAATATTGCCGAGGGATATGGTCGGCGGACTGCAAAAGATAGAACGCAATTTTATTATATTAGCAGCGGTTCATTGAATGAGTTAGAATACTATATAGATTTTTCTTGTAAATTAGAATATATTAGTGTATCTGAGCGAGATTGCTTATGCGCTCTACGAAATGATGTCGGTCGATTGCTGTATGGATTTATAAATTCACAACGAAGCTGACTTGTCGCCTTCTCCCTTTTAACTTTTCACTTTCCACTTTTTCCATGCTTGCTCTATTTCAACTTTTTGTTTTCATCTTTTCCGTTATTGTGCACGAAGTGTCGCACGGACTCATGGCGCTTCGATTGGGTGATACGACCGCGCGCGATGCAGGGCGGTTGACGCTTAATCCCCTTGTCCACCTCGAACTTTTCGGGTCGTTTATTTTACCTTTTCTTTTATATGTTGTTTCTGGTGGCGCGTTTGTGTTTGGGTGGGCGAAGCCCGTGCCCTACGATCCTCGTTTTTTGCGCAATCCGCTTCGCGGCGCAGGACTTATTGCAGCAGCGGGGCCGTGCAGTAACCTATTCATCGCGTTGGTGTTCGGGCTGGTGATTCGTTTGTTCGGTCCCTTTCTACTTGGGACACCATTTGCCGACGCGCTGCTTTTATTCCACCTTATCGTGTTTGTGAATGTGCTACTTGCGTTGTTTAATTTACTTCCATTCCCGCCGCTTGATGGTTCGAAAATATTATTTGCCTTTTTGCCCCCGCGGTATGACGGTGTGCGTATCGTTCTTGAACAATATGGCTTTACGCTGCTTTTGCTTTTTGTCTTTTTTGGGTTTGATCTTGTCCAACCTATTATCGAGCTGCTGTATCGTTTATTCGTCGGCGTTCCGCTGTTATAAGACTTCGATATCTTTATATCCACGCGAATTTTTTGTTGACGAGCTTATACTAGTTCTGCTACTATATTTTGTATTGTTATGGCGACGATAAATCAACTTTTAAAGGGTTCTCGGAAATCGGGTACCGCGAAAACAAAATCTCCTGCACTACAGCGATATTTTAATAATTTGAAAAATACGCCGGTGTGGCGGACGTCTCCGTTTAAGCGTGGTGTGTGCTTGAAAGTGTTTACCACGACTCCGAAGAAACCGAACTCCGCGCTTCGCAAGGTGGCCCGCGTGCGGCTCACGAACGGCGTTGAAGTGACGGCGTATATTCCAGGCGAAGGCCACAATTTGCAAGAGCACTCGGTCGTGATGATTCGCGGAGGTCGCGTGAAAGATTTGCCTGGTGTGCGGTATCACATTGTGCGCGGCAAGCTTGATACGGTTGGTGTCACTGCGCGCAAGCAACAGCGGAGCAAATATGGAGCGAAGGCAGCGAAGGCGTAGATGAAAGTAAAAAGTAGAATGGGTAAAGTAGTAAGTAAATGAAAAAAATAGAAAGTAAGATATAGAATTATTTATGCGAAGAAAACGAACACATACACGAGCGCATCGACCAGATCCGAAATATAGCAATGTTTCGATTAGTCGGTTTACCAACTACCTCATGCATGGTGGAAAGAAAAATGCCGCGCAGCACGTGTTGTATGGTGCGCTTGCAACGATCGAAAAGACCGCCAAGCTTGATCCTGTGTCCGTATTTGAAAAAGCACTCGAGAACGTGACTCCGATGGTGGAAGTTGCTTCGCGTCGAGTCGGTGGCGCGAATTATCAGGTGCCGCGTGAAGTGCGTCCAGCGCGAAAATTTATGCTTGCGGCACGATGGTTGATTGAGGCTGCGCGATCAAAAAAGGGGAAGCCGATGGCCACGAAGTTGGCCGAAGAATTGTTGCTTGCATATAAAAATGAAGGGAATGCTATTAAAAAGAAGCTTGATACTCATCGTATGGCAGAAGCGAATAGGGCGTTTGCGCACTTTTCATGGTAGTAAGCTACGAAATACGAAAAATTATAAAATTTTTTAGGAAGAATCTACCACGATTCTTCATTCTTCATTTTTAGTTTTTCATTTTTTGCCTATGCCCAGACAATATCCAATCGAAAAAGTTCGCGATATCGGAATTATCGCTCATATTGACGCTGGTAAAACTACTGTTTCGGAGCGTATTCTTTTTTATACCGGCGTTTCTCACAAAATTGGCGAAGTGCACGAAGGTTCGACCGTCATGGATTGGATGGAGCAAGAGCGCGAGCGTGGCATCACGATTACCGCCGCTGCAACGACATGTTTTTGGACACCGACGTATGCGAAGGGCGATAAAGCATTCGAGCATCGCATTAACCTCATCGACACCCCTGGGCACATCGACTTTACCGTTGAAGTAAAGCGATCGTTGCGTGTACTTGACGGTGCTGTTGTGGTGTTTGATGGTGTGTCCGGTGTGGAGCCACAATCCGAGACCAATTGGCGATATGCGGATGATTATCACGTGCCGCGTATTTGTTTTATTAATAAGCTTGACCGCATGGGCGCGAGTTTTGTTGGAAGTTTGCAATCGATTCGCGAACGCTTGAATCCGAACGCAATGCCAGTGCAGCTGCCGATTGGGCTCGAGGGCGCATTCGAAGGACTTATTGATTTGCTCCGCATGAAGGCGTATCGCTTTCAGGGTGACAATGGCGAAAAAATTATTGAGTCAGAAATTCCAGAGTCGATGCGCGAGGAAGCTAAAAAAGCACATCATGAATTGGTGGAGAGAGTAGTTGAACAAGATGACGCACTTATGGCGGCGTATCTTGATGGCAGAGAGCCGAGTCTTCTCGATTTGAAACGTGTATTGCGCGCGGCAACATTGGCTGGGAAAATTACTCCGGTATTTACCGGGTCCGCCCTTAAAAATAAAGGAACGCAGCTGATGCTTGATGGCGTTATTGACTATTTGCCAAGCCCAAACGATGTTCCGGCGACGCGTGGCATTATGCCGCGTACCGGCGCGGAATTATTCCGTCATCCCAAAGACGATGAACCATTTGCGGCGCTCGCTTTTAAGATTGCCGCCGATCCATTTGTGGGTAGCCTTACATATTTTCGCGTTTATTCCGGAACCCTCAAAAAAGGAACGTATGTGTTGAATTCCACGAAAGACAATCAAGAGCGTGTTGGTAGAATGGTCCGTATGCACGCAAATGACCGCGAAGATATTGACGAGATTTTCGCTGGTGAAATTGGTGCGATTGTTGGATTGAAAAATACAACAACCGGCGACACGTTGTGTGATATCGAGCAGCCGATTATTTTAGAAAAAATTATTTTCCCTGAACCGGTTATTTCGATTCGCATCGAGCCGAAAACAAAAGTGGACCAGGAAAAGATGGGTATTGCGCTTCATCGTTTGGCGGAAGAGGATCCAACGTTTCGCGTGGGCGGTGATCCAGAAACTGGTGAGACGATTATCTCCGGCATGGGCGAACTGCACCTCGAGATCATTGTTGATCGCATGAAGCGCGAATTT
>CAYICF010000045.1:0-5069 GCA_964361805.1 uncultured Candidatus Saccharibacteria bacterium | reverse complement strand
CAGCGGGAGATATGTTTGCGCGCGATCGACAAAGTTAAAGAATGAAAAAGGGCCATCGAATATGACATCAAATCCCCACGAGAGGAACGCAATCAGCAATATGGTTACCCATATAATAGTGCCGCCCATGGTTGGCGTCCCCGCTTTATTTTTGTGGAGCGCTGCGTAAATGGGTGCCTCGTCGGCAGTGCGGATTTGTTTTCTCAGTCCGAACTTATCGACGAGTTTTAAAAATAATGGCGTGATCGCTAATGCAACGATGAATGACGCCATTGCTATTGTGAGTACGCGCACTGCTTCGATAATGGGCATTGGGGTCTATTGTAGCATCGTTTTTGCCCAATCGTAAAGTTTGCGCGTGTCGCCAAAACGGTCGTTTGACCCGAGTATGGCAATCAGCAGTTTGTGTTCTCCAACGCGGAATAATGAAATGAGATTGCCGCGTGCTTCGTCGGTATATCCTGTTTTCCCCCCTTCAAAACCATCAACTTCAGCGAATTCATTGATATTTCTAAGGATTCGGAATTGACCGCTGCGTTGTTCGATGATTGTTGCTGATGCCGCGCGTGTTATCCGTAATAGATTTTCATGATTTTTTGACATGTCGTTGACGAGTATCGCAAGATCTTCTGCGGTGCTTTGATTCAGCGATGAGAGTCCCGTTGGATCAAAAAAGGTTGTGTTCTCCATGCCAAGTGAGCGCGCTGTTTGTTGCATTGCGTCCACAAATTTTTTTGCGCCAATGACGCGTGCAAGTGCTGTCGCTGCATCGTTTGAAGATACAACAAGCATGACTTTGATGAGGTCGTCGACGGAAAATATTTCTCCCGCCGCGAAATTTCCTGCCGGACCTTCGGTTTCTGTATCTTCTTCCTCAATTACGATGCGCGTATTTTTCTCGATTAATCTTTCCGCAATAATTGCGGTCATGAATTTTGTGATGGAAGCAATCGGATGGCGATTTTTTTCTCGAAATTGTACTAGCGCGTTGTTTGTTTCAAGGGTTACGACGCTTATTATTTCGGCAGTTGTTTCTGGTATCGATGTTGCGATAAAATACGGGTTAGGTTGCGCTACTTTTTGTTTCGTTTCTGTCATCGTTTTTTTATATCCAATGCTTGAAATTTTGAGCTCTTGCTCAAAACTTTTTTTGTTTGTTTGTATCGCGTCATGTTCTGTCCATGCTGCTGTAACACCCATAGCGAGCGTGAGCAAAAGAAAAGCTCGGGTATACATAGTTATGTCATGTCGATTTTAATTTGCGATACGTTTCGTATTCTGGAAGTTCTTCTCGGCGTTGTACCCCAAGCTTTCGCAACCCCTCGGTGCTGATGTCATATTCCTCCACTCGCTCTGCGTGCGTCTTTTTTTCGATCAGTCCACGCACGAGTAAATTGCGTATACTCACTGCGGCATTGACTCCACGAATTTCATCTATTGCTGTTTGGTTGATCGGACCGTGGTATGCAACGATCGCAAATGTCTCTCGTGCTGCCGAGGTTAGCTCTCCGTTGCATTCATTGTTCGCTAATTTTTGTAGTAGTGCTGCGTGTTCTTTTTTTGTCACTAATTGCCACATATCGTTGTGCGTTATCAACGCGATACCCGACATGCTCGCCACATGTCGTATGCGTATTGCCTCAAGCGCATTGACGATGGAAGTTTCGTTGACAGCAATATACGTCGCAATTTTTTTTATTGAGAGCGGTTCTCCGTAGCAAAATAATAATGCTTCGATCGCAGCCTGTACATGTTCGGCATTATTCTTCTCCATGTTTAATTATCATATCATCGAATGCGCTCTGTTGAGCAATGCGGATGCTTCCGAGTTTTGCAAGGTGCAGCAATGCGATAAATATCATAATAATTTCCGTACGATTTTTACCGTCATGTAATGCATTGAAGTTTTTTCCTGCGCCGGCACGAATGCGAGCAATGACGCGTTCGATAGTTTGCTCTAGCGTATCCACGTTTTTTATGTTTCCTTTCTCGTATATTGTTCGTTCTGTTGCGCGCCATAATTTACGCATCGCGACAACGAAATCTGCGAGACTGATTTTTATCTCCGGACGCACAAGGGCATCGAGCCCTTGCAACAACGTCCGCGCATAATAAATTTCATTTTTATTCCATATTGAGCGAAGCATGCCCGTCATATTGCGAACGCGTTGATATGTCTCAAGTTTTTTTTGTAATTCTGCGATATCTTCTTGTTCTCTTGCGGTGAATTCAAATGTAGGAATCAAACTTTTTGACTTGATCAGCATGAGCTTTGCCGCAATGCCGATGAAATCGGCAAGAATTTGTGTGTCTTTCTGTCCGAGACTCTCGACGTATTTGATAAAATCATTGGTTACCGCGGCTAAACTTACCGTGGTAATATCAAGTTTTTTCCCCTCGATCAATTCGAGCAGTTTTTCAAGCGATCCGTTAAATTCTTCAGTTTGTACGGTATACGTCATTGTGTTGTCGTCGTCCCCGATGCATCGCTCGTCTCTTTTTTGAGCGCGTCGTTTGTATAAATATTCCCGGCGTTCCATAACATCCATCCTTCTACCGTACTCCCAAGCAGGTCGTCATATATTTTTTCGTCACATGCGTCCCCGCAGCCGCGGAGTGCATCCGTGGTTGCTTTGATTTGTGCGAGCACTTCTTTTGCGCGATATGTTGCGCCGAGATTGAAATCTTGTAGCCACGGGCGAAGCTTTGCACGTATTGCTGGCATTTTAGCGAGTCGCGCTGCGTCGCCACTGCGCGCGGCAAGCAGCCAAGCATTGCGATAATTTGCTATTTTTTCAAGCGCTTTTTCTATAGAATATTTCACAATCTCATATGGAGCAGTTGCGGGATTTTTTTGTCCGATAAACCCAGAAACATAATGCGATGGATATACCATGGGAGCAACCGCATCGAAGTATGGCAGTGCGTCTTCGAGGCGTTGACCGATTCCGAGGTCGTCGCTGTTTGTGGTTGTCATTCCAAACACATCGGCAGAGAGCCGTGCATTTGGTAGCGCGTTTCTCACGTGCGCATAAAAATTTTTTACCACCGTCGTTTTTGGAGTCTTCGACTTCCAAATTGGATATGTAATATCATCGAGATTCCCATCAGACGGAAATCGAATATAATCAAAATTAATTTCATCGAGCCCGCGATTGACGACGTCTTTTGCGATGGCGATGTTGTAGTCCCAGACTTCGGTTGCTGCTGTATCAAGCCAATGAAGGCCTTTGCTGTTTTTCCAAAGTTTTCCGGTGCTTTTACTTTTAAGCGCAAATTCTGGTCGTGCAATGGCCATTTTTTGATCTTCGAAAACGGCAATGCGGCCGATGATATAAATGCCGCGATCGTGTAGTTTTTTTACTAATGCATTTATTTTAGGAATGCGCGCCTCTTCGGCGCTTGTTGCTTTTGTTTCCGGAAGATTGGCGACGTAGCTGATTGTTCCAGTATAGTCTTTTATATCGATCACGATGGCATTGAGTTCGGTTTCGTCGATGAGATTGGTGAGGTATGACAATCGTTTTTCATTGCCCGCGGACCAGCCCGTTGCGTATATCGCCTTGATAATTTTTGGTGGATTTTGAAGCGGCTTTTGTAGCGGTATTTCGCCGTCTGTTGCGATCGGCTGTGACACGGGGATAACTTTTTCCGCTATAAATTTTGTGTTGTTATTTTGGAACAATAAAAAAAAACTCAACGTGCCGACGCAGAGCACCACGAGCCATTTTATTGCTCCGCCCTTTTTTCTTTCCGTCACCTTCTTAGTTTATCCTAGAATCTGTCGTAAAGTATATCCCAGCTCCGCGAAAAAATTTGGCTTTTTTTGTCAAGCCCTCTATTATTTGGATATATGACGCTTGCGTTGTATCGAAAATATCGCCCCAAAACGTTTGCAGATTTTTTTGGCCAAACCGAAGTCCGTACCGTGCTTCAGCGTGCAGCACAAGAAAATCGATTTGCTCATGCGTATTTATTTTATGGCCCTCGCGGTACTGGCAAGACCACTGCGGCGCGACTGATGGCAAAGTTAGTGAATTGCGAAACGCGTCTTCGGGACACGAACTTTCGATCAACCGGAGAGCCGTGCAATAAATGTCGCGCGTGCACTGAAATTGATCGCGGGCAGGCTCTCGACGTTATCGAAATTGATGCGGCCTCGAACCGCGGCATCGACGAAATTCGTGCATTAAAAGATGGCATCCGTGTTGCGCCTACTTCATTTGCATATAAAGTTTTTATCATCGACGAAGTGCATATGCTGACGCGGGAAGCGTTCAACGCTCTTCTGAAAACACTTGAAGAGCCTCCGGCGCATGCGATTTTGGTGTTGGCGACTACTGAATATGATAAAATTCCTCCGACGATTACCTCGCGCGCACAACGATTTCATTTCCGGCGACTTTCCATGTCTCAAATTGCACAAAAATTGCAGTCAATTGTGGCGGCGGAAAAGTTGATTATTGGCGCTGACGCACTCGAACTCATTGCTGCCATGGCTGAGGGCAGCGTTCGTGACGCCGAATCGCTCCTTGGACAAGTTGTTGCGCTTGGGGGCGCGGTGACGCCGGAGACAATTGAGCGTATTGTGGGCCGGGTGGGATATCGAGCAGTCTCAGCGTTTGCTGCGTTGCTCTTGCAGCAAAATTTATCAGCATCGCTTCACGAACTGAATGCGCTCTATGCCGCCGGCCATAACATTGTTGATTTTGCGAAGGAGCTCATCACCTACCTTCGTCGCGTGCTTGCCGTACATTACGACGAAAGCCTCGCTCACGTGCTGGCGGAAGAATTGCCACACGATGAATTAGAACGTTTGCGCGCGCACGCTGCATCGCTTGACCCTTTGCGACTGATTGCGCTTCTTAAATTATTGCTTCGCGCGTATACCGAAATGCGTTATAGCCCTATTGCCATTGCTCCGCTTGAGGTTGCGATTATCGAAGGATTGGGATAGGTTGCGGGTTTTCGAACAACGGATTGTTGAAAATAAGAGTTCGGCGTAGTTCGTCCCTAAATCGAAAAATTGCGGGCTGGATTAATGCGATCACTCGATGTATAATATAGTA
>CAYICF010000044.1:0-5108 GCA_964361805.1 uncultured Candidatus Saccharibacteria bacterium | reverse complement strand
ACTCAATAATTTTTCGTTTTTATTTCTACATTTTTAATTTTCCGTCTATGTCAGGACATAATCGTTGGTCACAAATTAAAAACAAAAAAGGCGCGAACGATCGTCGAAGAGCGAAGGTGTTTACGAAAATCCTCAAAGGGCTCGCGGCCGCAGCACGCGAAGAGCAAAACCCGGATTTTAATCCGCGACTACGCTCAATGATCGCGCTCGCAAAAGAGAACAGCGTACCAAACGAAAATATCGCCCGCGCAATCGCCGGCGCAAAGGAGGGAAAGGCGCTCGAAACAATTGTTGTGGAAAGCTATGGCCCCGAAAAAGTAGCGCTCATTATTGAAGCCTTAACCGACAATCGCAATCGCACGATTCAAGAAATAAGAATCATCCTCCAAAAACACGATGCAAAAATGGGCGAGATGGGCAGCGCGCGTTGGGCATTCGAACAAGAGACACCCGGAGCCGACTGGAAGCCAAAATTTACCCAAATGATTTCCGACGCGGGCGCAGACAAACTTGCTGCGCTCATCGACGCGCTCGAAGATCAGGACGACGTCCAAAAAGTATTTGAAAACGCGGAATAAAAAAATAGGGAACAAGGAACAGATTCGAGGGAATAGTAGCACCCACCCCTGTAACCTGTCCCCTGTAACCTGTCCACTATGCGAATTTTAGGTATCGATCCCGGCAGCACACGCATCGGTTATGGACTCATCGAAGGAGGCGCCTCGCCCCGAGCGCTCGATTTTGGGCTGATTGAAATCGCCGCAAAATCAAAAACGGAAAAAATAAAAGAATTGCACGATCGGTTCAAAAAACTACTCACACAGACAACACCGGACCTCGTCGCGATCGAGGAACTCTTTTTTTCAAAAAATCAAAAAACGGCGATTGAGGTTGCTGAAGCGCGCGGCATTATGAAGCTGCTCGTCATTCAGGCGCGCGTTCCACTCCTCGAATACGGCCCACGCGAAGTAAAGCTTGCGATCACAAACAATGGAGTTGCCGACAAACGAGCAGTCACGACAATGGTCGAGCGAATATTGAAAATCAAAATCAAAGGCCCAGACGACATCGCCGACGCGCTCGCAATCGCCTTAACCGCCGCCGCGCGAAATCGCATAGATCAATTAAGCTCTTGACAGAGAAGCGTCGCTAGATATAATTCTTGCCATACAGCGGAAAGAAAATCTGATAAAATAGCAAAATCATCAATAATAAGGTCGAATATATATTTCTTATGACAATGGCGCGTTTAACCGAAGAAAACGTTGACATGAAAAACTTCGCCGAAGACGACGACGAACTTCTTGATGACGAAAAAGAGGAGCTCGGCGATGAGGACGAAGAAGAGGATGGCGACGAGGACGAAGAAGACAATTATTAAATTTTCAAGGCGAACGTCGACAAACCCCCGCATTGCGGGGGTTTGAATTTTCGAAGAAACGGGATATAATCGAAAACGTGAAACGGGTGCTTAATATATTGTTTGTCGTGGTGATCGTCGGAACGGCTACAGGAGCCGCGCTCTTCTTATATATCACAAAGAATCTTCCGGACGTAACCGTGTTCGCACAACGCAAAATTGCCGAATCAAGTAAAATCTATGACCGCACCGGAGAGACGCTGCTGTATGAAATTCATGGCGAAGAAAAGCGAACAGTGATCCCGTTTGAACAAATCCCGAAACGCATCCGCCAAGCAACGCTCGCCATCGAAGACGCCAACTTCTACACACACGGGAGCATCGATTGGCGCGGGGTTGTGCGCGCAAGCCTTGCAAACCTCAAAGAAGGACGAGTAGTCCAGGGCGGCTCAACCATTACTCAACAACTCGCAAAAAATGCATTCTTATCAACCGAACGCACAATCATTCGAAAAATCAAAGAGCTCGTGCTCGCGATAAAGCTTGAGCGCCAATACACCAAAGATCAAATTCTTGGGCTTTATCTGAACCAAATCCCCTACGGCGCAAATAGCTACGGCATCCAGGCGGCTGCGCGAACGTATTTCGGAAAAAACGTGACCGATCTCACGCTTGCGGAAATCGCAACGCTTGCAAGCATTCCGAAAGCGCCAAGTTATTATTCGCCATGGGGGCAGCACAAAACGGAGTTGCTGCGACGGAAAAACATTGTGCTCGATAAAATGCGCGCTGCAGGAACCATTACCGAAGAAGAGTGGGAGAAGGCAGCAAAAGAAGAGCAAAAATTTCTTGCACAGACAACAAATATTGTTGCTCCACATTTTGTTATGGAGGTTCTCGATTATGTAAACCGTGAGTATGGCGAAGAAATCGTACGCACTGCCGGATGGAAAATCGTGACAACGCTCGACGAAACGCTACAAAAAATTGCCGAACAAACAGTCGGGGGCGGCGCAAAGCATAACGAAGAACTCTATGACGGCAAAAACGCCGCGCTGGTAGCCCAAGACGCGACAACCGGACAAATCCTCGCGCTCGTCGGGTCGCGCGATTACTTCGATAAAACAATCGACGGCAATTTCAATGTTGCAACGCAAGGACTCCGCCAACCAGGATCAGCGCTCAAACCGTTCGCGTATCTTGCGGCATTTCAAAAGGGGTTTACTCCCGATACGGTATTATTTGATCTCGAAACTGAATTCGATACGACAGACGACCCAGAAAAAAGCTACAAGCCGCACAACTTTGACGAAGCATTCCGTGGTCCGGTGCGCATGAAAGAGGCGCTCGCACAATCGCTCAATATTCCTGCGATTAAAACTCTTTATCTCGCCGGAATCGATAATATGCTGAAAGCCACAAAGAATCTCGGCATCAATACGCTTACCGAACGAAGCCGATATGGATTGTCACTGGTGTTAGGAGGAGGAGAGGTAAAACTCATTGAATTAGTGGGGGCGTACAGCGTGTTAAGTCAAGACGGCGTCAAACACAAACAGCAAATCGTGTTGCGTATTGAGGAGCAACGCACGGGAAAAACCGTCGAAGAATACAAAAGTCAGGCAACGCGCGTTGTTGAGAGCCAACACGCGCGGCTTATCAACAATATCTTAAGTGACATCGATCTTCGGAGGCCTCTTTTCAGTGCAAGTCTTGCGCTCACCACGTTGCCAAACCAAGAAGTCGCGCTCAAAACCGGAACGACCAACGATTATCGCGACGCGTGGGCGGTGGGATACACGCCGTCATTTGTCGTCGGCGTATGGGCAGGAAACAACGACAACGCCCCAATGAAGCAACGCGGAACAAGCCTGCTTGCCGCAGTACCAATTTGGAGCGCATTCATGAAGCAAGCGCTTGCTGGAAAACCGATAGAAACATTCAATCAACCCGACCCTGTCGTCATCGACAAACCCGCATTACGCGGAGAAATCGTTATCAATGATCAGGTACACGATATTCTCTATTATGTCGACAAAAAAAATCCGTTAGGACCGCAGCCCAAAAACCCCGAAGAAGACGGACAATTTACAAACTGGGAAGATCCCGTCATCGAGTGGATAAAGACAAATCCGATTGAATCAATAAAAAATGGGCTAGTCGGCACGGGTGAGGCACAAGCGCTACAACTAACTATTAAAAACCCCGTACAGGGGGCATTCATCAAAGACAAATTGACGATTGATGCAGAGATCGTTACCACACAGGAGATCAGAAGTCTTGACGTGCTCGGAAACGACGCGCCGCTCGATTTGACACCATTCCTACATCTCACAAAAACAACAATAGGCTTCGCATATCATGTCGAAATACCCGCGAGCCGTCTTGAGCTACAAAATAAAATAGTTGTACGAGCGACGGACGCACAGCAACGCCAAATAGAAAAATCAGTGATTGTATTCAAATAATTCAACAAGGAAAGCGCAATGATGACGAGGTGCTTTCGAAAGACTAAAGCGGTCTCTCGAAAGCACCTCGTCATCATTGCGTTCGTATCGGCATCACCACGTACACAAAAGAGATGTCCTCGCTCGGCTTCAACAGTCCCGGTTTTCCGTCCTTGTGCACCGAAAACAAAACGGACTTGGATGGGATCACGCGGACGCCATCAAGCAAATAACGCCAATTGAATACTAATTCTCCAAACGGCTCTCCGCGATATTGCACCGGAATAAGATACCGGTTCTCGCCAACGTATTGGTTGGCAGAAAAAAGCTCAAGCGAATGACGATCGTCGCCGAGCTTCAAATGAATATCGTTCACTTTGCCACTAAAATTACTCACCAGTTTCAACGCCTGCGCGAAATGCGCGCTCTCAATGGTAACGTCGCCAGAAAATGCTTTTGGCAGCACTGCTTCGTAGTCGGGATAATCGCCTTCGATTAAACGCGACACGAGCTGCGTCGTACCATCGCCAACGAGAATCTGGTGCGTATCAAAGGCGCACGTCAACATTTTCCCTGACGGGAAAATGCGCACGATCTCTTGAATCGTCGGGAGTGGCACAATCGCCTTCCATGCGCGATCGCACGTTGACTTCCATTGTTTATCGGTCAATATTTTCCGCGCCATCCGAAAACTATCAGTTGCAACAAGTACAAGGAGTGTGAGCTGAAAGTCAAACAATATACCACCAAGTTCTGGGCGAATTTCGGAGGGTTGAGCGGCGGTCATCGCTTGAGTAAGCGCATCACGCAATATCTGCGCATCAATATTGATTGATGCGCCAGCATCCTCAACGCTCGGGACCAAAGGAAAATCTGCCTCGGGAATACCTTGGATTTTCGCTGAATAATTATCAGTAATAATCTCAAGCACGTTGTCTTTGGTTTGCAACTCAATGCGCTCGCTCGAAACCGAGTTCATGATGTGATACAGCGGGAAAAAAGGAACCGCCAAACCACCAGACTCAACAATTTTCCCCGAAACGGAGGTCGTCACTGCAATCTCGAGGTTAGTAGCGCGAAGCTGGAGTGCGTCGCCGCCCGCGCGGATAAGCACGCTTTTCAATACGGGCAAATTGGCGTTTTCGCTCACCGCGCGCTCAACGATGCCGAGCGCGTCGCGTAAATTTTTTTTCAGGACAACAATCTTCATACGGCGTCTTTCATGATGTCGTCTTTAATAAGCAACAATTTTTGTTGAAGGTCTTGGTCTTTTTCGAGCAATCTCACAATTTTCATATATG
>CAYICF010000043.1:0-5157 GCA_964361805.1 uncultured Candidatus Saccharibacteria bacterium | reverse complement strand
ACCGGATCTTCATGACTCACAATATTCACCCCTTCTTTGTTCAGTTGTTGCAACAGCGCATAGAGCGTTGTCGTCTTTCCTGACCCCGTTGGTCCAGTGATCAGAATCATGCCAAATGGTTTTTGTAATTCGCGCTCAACAATTTCCTTATTGCGCCCCACGAGCCCTAAGTCGTCGAGGCTCCGCAATCCCACCGTTGGATCAAGCACACGAATTGCCGCTTTCTCTCCCAATGGCGTTGGGAACGTTGCCACTCGAAAATCAATATTGCGACCAAAAACCTCTGTACGAAAACGGCCATCTTGCGGAATTCGATTTTCATCAATTTTTAAGTTCGCAAGCACTTTCACGCGCGACACGATCGGTTGGTACAATGCTGCCGGGAGTGACGTCTGTTCTTGCAACTCGCCATCAACACGAAACCGAATCCGCAATCGTGTACGCTCTGGCTCAATATGAATATCAGACGCTTTGACGTTCACCGCCTCCTTCAGCAGCGTCGCAACAATTTTAATTACTGGCGCCTCGTCGGCAATTTTTGCACCCGCTTCGAGCTCGACAAGTCGTTCATTTGACGCCCTGCCCGTTGTCTTCATCGTTCGTACTGCTGCTTCAATTTCATTCGCAAATGGCGCATATCGCCGCAACCCAACTTCAAGATCGCTCTGCGTAATCAAATATACTCCGAGACTCAGCTTTTCCTGCTTGGCAATAAAACGCAACGCTTCTTGCGCGCCGGTGTCCTCGGGATGCACCATGCCGACCACAAGCAATCCCTTCTCTTTATCCAACGGGAAGACCGAATAATTTCTCGCGATCTCTTCTGGAATTATGTTGAATATTTCGTCTTTTACTTCTTCTGCTTTGAATGTTTTATACGGAATACCTAATAATTTTGATTTTACCTTTGCCAGCGCAACATCAGGAACGATGCGTCGCTCAGTAATAATTTGTTCGCTGCTTTTCTTGAGCGACGCTGCGTCGCGCGCGATAATATCGCCCTCGCTTTCAGTCACGAGGCCTTCTGCGATAAGCGATTGAAGGAGTTGTTGGTCGGACATGGAAAGTGGAAAGTGGAAAGTGGAAAGTGGAAAGTGTGCGCCCACACTCACTACTATTCACTCGCCACTACGGCATAAATGGGTTCGTTTTTCCTAATTCTCCCGCGCTGGGAAGCCCAGTATATGCGCGCAGCGATCGAAACTCTGAGCTATTGATCACTGCCGATGGCTCAATTTCAAGCGCCGAAATATTACTCGCAGACTGTAACGCCGGCGGCAGCACAATTTTTTCTATCCCCGGCTGCGCCGCAAAGAAAAGATAATACGTTCCTGCGCTAATCGCGCCCACAATTAAAAGCCCAACGGCGATTGGGAGCCATGGGATAGGACGCTTTTCTTCTTCGATGAGAATAGACATAAAGTACATTTTTTACTTAATAGGACTTTCGCAATTGAGCACAATTCGAGGCGCGAGCGAGGCTTGCGACCAAGCTGTATGAATAATACTGCGCGAGAGCAAACGAGCGAAGCAACAAAGAAGTGTGCCGATTGCGTAAGTCATATTTTATTCTCCTTGATAATATGCCTCTATCACCATATTGATTGAAAGTAAATTTCCGCTGCCTTTTGCTGCCGGCTCCGCGCGCCACTCCACAACATCCATTAATCGGATATTCGATTCGATGCCACCGATGAACGTTTTGAACGCCTCATAAGATCCCACCATTGTCACGGATGCCTGCACGGTGCCCAATGCCCGAATTCCTTTTTCGGACGACGGCGCAACGGGTTTCAGCGCCCCACTTTCTTGAAGATTGATTGATTGCACAATGAGCCCGCTCGCGTTTGCAATGGCGTACAATTGCCCCACCAGTGACGCCGCCGCGGCTTCTGATGGTAGCGTAAATGCGATTGTATCTTGGATCTTCGTTGTGCCCTGATATTGCGCAATCAATTTCCGCCCTTTATCAATCACCTTGCCTTGTTCAAAAAATACATTTGCGCGCGCGCTATATTCACCGCGTAGTTTATTCACCTGCGCATATGCCGGACGAAGCAATAACGAATACACCGCAAGCGTTACGATAAAAAGCCCGGCGGTCCCCAATAAACTTATTGCCCGACGCGTTGACGTTTTCATTGCAGTAATTTTTCGCTCACGGTGGCGGTTAATCGAAACCGTGCTTTATTTTCCACGAGTCGTGATTGTGAAACGAGATAACGCTCAATTTCTGACGCCAACTCAAACGCTTGCAACTGCTGCGCTAATGTTTGATACGAATCTGCGACTCCCTCGAGTACGAGCTCGCGACGACGAGCGTCGAAACGAATGTCTTCGTAGACGACACGTTTGTTTGTGTTCTTTTCTAGAAATTCAAATAATTTTGTCAGCTCTATGTGCGTTCCGAGCAGCGCTTTCACATTCACTACTTGTGAATAAAATTTCAAAAATTTTTCTTGCTGCTCAACGGGTAAACTCTTGGCGAGATCGTCGATCTTTTTCATCACTTCAACAATTTTCCCCTCCAAATACGGCTGATACCCAAATACAAGACCAATATATCCCGCCACCACAATTCCGCATGCAGTTGCCGTGACTAAAAAAATTTTCCACGGCCAGCCAAGCGCGGTTTCTTCTGGCGCCAATAAATCTTCTGTTTTTTGATCGTATTGCGACATGGCTTAGTTCGTTTCAATCTTTCTCAACCCCAACCCTACCGCAACGGAAAAGAGAGGATTCAATTCGTTACGAATCGCGTCCATGCCTTGCGGAAGCGTAACGTTCGCAAACGGATTTGCGCGCGCCACGGGGATTCCAAGCTCTTGCTCCGCATATCGTTCGAGCCCCTTGAGATTCGCTCCGCCGCCCGAAAGAATAACACGCCCTATCTTCGTTTTGTTCGCTGTTTCGTAATTGAACTTGACTCTTTTCCCTTCATTTATTATAACATCTACCATCGGCTGCAGCAGTGTGAATAACTCATACTCTCCGCCCTCTGATGCAAGCCCGCGACTACGCTTCATATCCTCCGCGCGCTGCATGCTCAGCTTCAATCCTGTTGCGATTGTTTGCGTGAGTGAGGCTCCTGCAAAATCCGTTTGTGCTGCGAACTGCGTTAATCCAGCTTGCGCGACCGCAATACTCGTTGATCGTGAGCCGATGTCGATGATCAGCTGTAATCCTTTTTCCTCGATCGTCGTTGCTCGCGCAACACTAATGCTTTCCAGTTCTAGCGCCACGAGATCAAGCGCAGCGCGCCGGAAGATCGCCTGATATCTCGCAATAACGTCTTTGGGAATCGCCACGAGCAACAGCCGCAATTTTTTTAGCCCATCGTCATCGATACGCTCTCCCACTTTCATCCAATCGAGTACGCTCTCGAACATCGGCACTGGTATATATTGTTTCGCCTGGAGCTTAATTGACTGCGCAAGCTCTTTGTCGGACAGTGGCGGCGTTTCAATGAGTGTTGTAAATGCATGAAATGCCGGAATTGATGCGACAACAGGCGCATCGACGATTTTCGCCTGTTTCATCAACGCCCGAAGATATTCCGCCATAGTTACTTCGTCCAACTGCAAGGTACTTGCATGGAATGCCGCGTTTGAACGCTCCAGATATTCCGCGCTTTCTAGATATCCATAATTTTGCAGAGCCGGTTTCGCGTTGCCGAATTGTATGACCTCTACTATTTTTATAGAGGCGGTGCCGATATCAACGCCAAGCCGACGTTGACTCATAAATAATCGATTGAGAAAAGTCCACATTGTCCCTTTATCATATCACGTAATCACTCACGCCCGGCGCATGTGCCACTCGTACTACATTTTGGGAGACCGCTTCGCCCTCTATCGAAAAATGTAGTTGGGCTGCGCTTCGCATTTAGTCTCCCAAAAGACAGTACGAGTGGCACATCATGCGTGAGTGATTACTATATATCCACAATCCACATGAACTTTAAATTCTTTCTCAAAAAATCTATCGCCACAGCAATCGACGCGCTGTTCCCGCCAGTGTGTCTTCTGTGTGCAGCCGCGCTCACCCCAACAGAACGCCGCCTCCATTGTTGCGCGCGCTGCATGGCGTCGATTCCTGTCGCGACCGCATTTTCGTGCGCTGATTGTGGTGCGCGCCTACCACTGCTACGCGCCCTCTGTCATCCTCATGCTCCGTACGTGCTTGCTGCAGCAACTCAATTCAGCGATGCGCGCGTGCAACAACTTATTTATGCCTTAAAATATGACAAGATTCGGGCTGCGGCAGCGCCATTAGCGGAACTCCTTATCACCCACCTCCGCGCAGTACCGCTTGATCTTTCGCACGCCGTTCTGCTTCCCGTGCCGCTCCATTATGAGCGAGAACGCGCACGCGGTTTTAATCAGGCCGAGCTTATTGCTCGAGTCGTCGGATCGACGTTTCATGTCCCCGTTGTGACGAATATTCTCCAACGTATTCGCCACACCGAGCCGCAAGCGAGCAATAAAAAATGCAGCCGCGAGACCAATGTCCTCGGCTGCTTTGCTACTGTTCGATCCGATGCGCTCCGCGGTCGTCGCGTTATTCTCGTTGACGATGTGACGACCTCTGGAGCAACGCTTCGCGAAGCGACGCACGCACTTCGTGCTATCGGCGCACGCAACATCGTTGCGCTTGTCGTGGCGCGTGCACGCTAGGGCTTCTTTGGCGGTTCGCGCGTCGGTCGACGCAACTGTTCCTCAAGCTCGTCCATTTCCGCGCACAATGCGCGTCGTTCAGCATTCGTCAGACTGTGGTCCTGTTCTACCGACGGCGTTTCTTTTAACCTCTCTTCATTCTGTCTCCGACAACGCGCTTTTGCTCCATCCCCCCAGAAAAACCACCACGCGCATACTCCGATGACGCCGAGAACGCTCGCTACAATGACGCCGAGGTGCAGCATCGACTTTCGCAACGTCGAGCCTCCGACCGCCTCGATCGCCATCATGACCACAAGGGCAGCGAGCGCCACGAGAATCAACGACGCCCCAAGACGTATTACATCTTCTCGTCTCATTGCTCTTTACCTCATCGTGCGCCGTTGTCGTCTTCCTCCGGTTTCGCCTTCTACGGTACAATACAATCCCGCTTCTTGCAATTCTGGCGGTGTTTGTTGGACAAAGTTCGAAACTATTTCGA
>CAYICF010000042.1:0-5388 GCA_964361805.1 uncultured Candidatus Saccharibacteria bacterium | reverse complement strand
CGTCCACGCCTGGACACACGCGTTTCAGGGGCGCAAAGAACGCAAGCGTAATTTCCGCGCGCTCTGGCAAGTCAAAATCGATGCCGGACTCACCGAAACAATGTCGTACAGTAAATTTATCGGCCTCCTCAAAAAAGCAAATATTATATTGAATCGAAAAATGCTTGGCGAACTTGCAGAATACGAACCAAAAACGTTTGCGGCAATTATCAAGAAGGTTGCTGCATAGCGGAGTCCGGAACTGCCCCCGCAATCACGGGGGCTTGCGTTTCAACGCGATGCGGATGCACGTGTCGGTGTGCGCGTTCAAGCATACGCATCGTCGCAGGATGCTTGGTAAGAATTTTCCGCGCTTCGCCGAGCGTAAACCACCCATACCCCTCGTGTTCATCGGAAACAACGACCTCGACTTTTGTGGTTGCCGCGAGATATAAAATCACAATCTTATAGATTTGCTGGCGCTCGCGCACAAACGTAAACCGCGTTGATGTTTTAAAGTGCGATTGAAATTTTAAATCGTGTGCCTGCAATCCAGTCTCTTCATGAATCTCGCGGAGTGCCGCCTGAAAACCGGTTTCGTCTTGCTCAATTTTTCCTTTGGGAAAATTCCAATAATTCTTGCCGCTGTAAAGCAAGAGGTATTTTGTACCGCGGTCTGTGTTGCGATAGATAATAATTCCCGCCGAAATAACACGTTTTAAGCTCATAATACGGAAATAGTATACTTGAAAAGAAAACAAAATGGTAGTCCCGCAGCGCGCGAGACTACCGACGATGAACGTAGGGAAGGAGTCCCTGATGCGTCACAACGAGCATGGAGACGGTCGCAAGAACGAGAAGTAGTACCCCAAGGATCGTAAGCAGCGCCCGACGCATGATGTGCGCCTCCTACTTCTTCAACCGGTCAAGCATGAGATCGCAGGGTAATGTATTAATAATAGCATGTTTAGTAGCCCACCCGCGACGCGCCTGCGCAATACCAAACTCGAGCACTGAAAAATGTTCGGCTGCATGCGCGTCGGAATCGATCGACAGCGAAACACCTGCGTCAATGCACTTTCGGATATATTCGTCTCGCAAGTCGAGACGATCGGGAAACGCATCAATTTCCAAAACTGTTTTCGTTTGTTTGGCATACGCGATCACGGCATCGATATCGATGATATATGGCGGACGCCTACCAATGCGTCGACCGGTTGGGTGAAACAAAATATCAGCGTGCGGATTTTCCATTGCCCTACATACGCGCGCAGTTTGTTCGGAGGAGGAAAGAGCAAAGAACGAGTGCACGGACACACCGACCACATCGAGTTGTTTTAAAATTTCGTCGGGTAAATCCAAAGAACCGTCTTTTAAAATATCGCACTCGCTTCCGGACAAAATCCTAAATTCCTTATTTTCTGTTTTCTTGATTTTTTGATTTAATGATTGGATTTCTTTGATTTGCAACGCAACGCGACTCGCGTCAAGCCCATGCGTCATCGCCAATCGTTTCGTATGGTCAGTGATCGCGATATACCGCAATCCTGCCTTCATCGCGCTCCTCGCCATTTCCTCAATCGAATGGCTGCCGTCGGTCCAATTTGTTTGTACTTGTAAATCGCCTTGAAGATCATCGTAGTCAATTAAAGTAGGCAGTGCGTGGGATTCGGAAGCCGCAATCTCCCCAGTCATCTCGCGCAGCTCGGGCGGAATATAGTCAAGACCAAGGGCGTCGTAAATCTCTTCTTCGCTCGCTCCCCCAATTCTTATTTCTTCATTCTTATTTTTTAGTTTGAAAACCCCATATTCATTCAGCTTCAATCCCCGCTCGATTGCACGCTGACGAAGCGCGATGTTGTGTTCTTTAGAACCGGTAAAATAATTCAACGCCGCGCCATAAGATTCCTCGGGCACCACACGCAAATCAACCTGCAAACCATTCGCGAGCTTCACGGCAGATTTTGTATCGCCATGTGCCAATACATGAGCAACGTTAGGCATCGCGACAAAAAAATCCATTGCCTCTTTAGGACGTTTAGCGATAACTACAATGTCGGCGTCTCCTACCGTCTCCTTGCGCCGACGAATCGATCCGGCAACTTCCGCGCGCGAGACAAATGGCTGCGCTCGAAGCGTGTCAAGCATTACACGCACCTGCGGCAAGGCATCGCCCAAGAGAAATCGTCCTTGTCCGGTTTTTAAAAACGCGATACTGCGCAAAATATTCACTTCGGTTTTCTCGCCAAATCCCTCGAGCATGCGAATCTTTTGAGCGCGCGCAACGCGCTCTAAGTCAGCGAGCGTGCGCACGCGAAGTTTCTCGTATAATAGTTTGATTTTTTTGGGGCCCAATCCTTCAACTCCAGAAAGTTCCGAAAGATCCACCGGCGTTTTATGCCGCAGCTCGTCATAGTAGACGCATCTGCCGGTCATGAGGAGTTCGATGATTTTCTCGGCAATTGAAACGCCAACGCCAGGAATCGCTTCAATAGCAGACACACCGCCCCGCGCATAAACAAGAGACAAAGCCTCAGGAAGCTCCGCAATCGTTGCCGCAGCGTGTCTGTACGCACGCGCCTTAAAAAATTCGTTGCTCATCGCAAGATACTCGCCAATCTCAGATAAAATTTTTGCGACAGCAAGATTGTCGAGCATGCAATATGCGCTTATTGATTCACGTTCACCGGTGCATGATCTCGCAACACCGATTTGTGGCGGCGCCCCGGAAAAAACAAAATAAACTTCCCCGCGGTGGAAAGCATAATTGCCGCAATAAGCCCGAAGATGCCGGCCAAAAGAAACACCGCATCATAGCCAAACCACGTTGCGATAACGCCGGCAAAAAATCCCGAAACACCCATCGCGAGACCGACGATTGTGCTATCCATCGACCAATCAAGCGCGTTGTGTCCGGGATCAAGATGGCGCGAAAAAATAACGGGGCCAGAAGCAACGTACATAGCAAATCCCAAAGCTTTCACAATTTGGACAAAGTAGACATGCCACACACTCGTTGCAAGCGTCATGCCAAACGCACCAACGCTCACGACAACCAGCGAAGCAATAAGGGTATAAAAATCGTCCTTTTCTCCATCAGTTTTATCCAAAAAGAGCGCAATGGGAACTTGAATCAGCGACTTCGCGACCCAATAAATTGCAACGGTGATGCCCACCGTCACAAGGCTTGCGCCGGGAATCTCGCGTACAATGAAAATAGAAAAAATTGGATCCACGAACCCCCATCCCCCAAAAAGCAATGCATCGGCAACAATAAAACGTTTAATAAAAGGGCCGAAGGTAAAATTAAACCCAAAACGGAATCTCATAATATGTTATACAGATTGGAAAATAAATTGATGATCTGCAAATGCGACGAGAACGCGGGATCCGCGCGCAAACTCTTTGCGTAAAATCTTTTCCGCCAAGACGCTCCTCAGCTTTTCAGAAATCACCCCACGGAGCGGACGAGCGCCAAATACTGGATCGAATCCGAGCCGTGCGATCTCCGCAATTGCCGCGTCGTCAAATGAAAGTTCGATCCCCTGGGCTTCTTTTGCGGTTGCCGCAAGATCTTTTAATTGAAATTTGGTGATCTGTGCGATATGAGCAGGGAGCAGCGTCTTAAACACAATGATACCAGAAAAACGATTAATCAATTCTGGGCGGAAATAATCGACCAGTTTCTTTTTCAACTCGTCGCCGAGCTGCAACATAGTTGCCCCTGATTCAATTGAAGACTTGATAAACGTGGAGTGTGCATTTGATGTTGCGATGATGATCGTATGCTCAAAAGAGACAAGGCGGCCCAAATTATCGGTCAAGCGGCCGTCATCGAATACTTGGAGAAAGAGATGCAAAATGTCGGGATGTGCTTTTTCAAATTCATCAAGCAGCACAAGGGCGTACGGTTTTTGCAATACCGCATCAGTGAGTGCTCCGGAAACGCTCCCATCGGGCGAGCCAATAAACCGGAAAAAACTTTGTTTGTCTTGAAACTCAGACATATCAAACCGCACCATCGCATCAGTAGAACCAAATTGAAGCTTCGCAAGGGTTTTTGAGAGCTCGGTCTTCCCAACCCCAGTTGGCCCAACAAACAAAAAACTCGCAATGGGCCCGCCTTTGCGCGCCAAGCCGCTCCGATATTCACGAAGCGCGCGAGAAACTGCGGTCACCGCCTCTTCTTGATCTACAAACCGTTCATGAATAATAGATTCGAGGTTAAGTAATGTTGTCGCCTCAGCGCCACCAGCAGTATGCAACGGAATATTCACTTTACGCTCGGCGACGAGAATCACGTCGTCAATGGTCAAGGTGTCGCCACGACGCGACGCGACGCCGGCGAACGCCTCTTTCAATAAGCCTTCAGCCGACGAGGGGAGCGGCCGCTCGCGAAAATATTGGCGCGCAAGCTGGACTGATTTTTTAATCGCAGCAAAACTCACCGTCACGTTATATGTCTGTTCCAAAAGTAATCCTTGATAAATAAGCACGCGAATCGCTTCGCTCTCAGAAATTTCGGTAATACGCACCACCTCAAACGAACTCGCAAAGTCGCTCTGTGTTTCGATATATTGCTTAAATTCCCGAGGATACGTTGCGCCGATCACCGAAAATGCATCGCTCTGAATCGCGGGGAGCAAAATATCGATCGCAGAAACGATAGCCGGACCAGACGTCTTCACCAAGTTATGAATATCGGGGATATATAAGATGATATTGCCCGCCATGATGATCTCATCGATCACGCGCTGCACACGCGCTCGTTGTTCAGCCGTATCAGCGCCAGCTAAGAGCGTGCCCAATTGGAGCGACACCAGTCGTTTATCAAATAATTGTTCCGGAACGCGGTCTTTAATCATTTCAAACGCAAGATGCGCAACAATCGTCTCCCGACCAATGCCCGCCTCGCCAACAAGAAGAACGTTTGGATGCGCGGGGCGAGAAAGCACGTCAACAAGACGGGCATATTCGGACGTATGTCCAATCATGAGGCCCACCGACTCTGCGGAGGCAAAATCAGTCAAGTCTTCACTGTAGAGGTCAAGCGTCGGTGTCGGACGCGCAGTCCATGCGCGATTCATGACACGACGCCGCGTTTTGTATGGTCCCTGTACCAAGCGCGTAATGGTTGTTGGGCGCCGCCACCACGACGAACGCCGCGCAGCAATACTAAACAACACCGCGTCCCGCACATCGTCGCTCTGCACGTCATAAAACCCAAACAGCCGCGCAATATCTGGATCGCCTGATGTTGCAAGCCCGGCAAAAAGATCGCGTGGTTCAATCGAAAAACTATGAGCGGGGACCCCAACCTCAAACGCCGCAACAAGAAAAAGTCGTGCGCGCTCCATCGCTAAATCCAAAGAAAGCGGTGGCGCAGTGCGACGCTCGACGAGCAGCGCG
>CAYICF010000041.1:2971-5431 GCA_964361805.1 uncultured Candidatus Saccharibacteria bacterium | reverse complement strand
ATAGTTCTTTCTAACCGTTATCATTTGCCGCGCGTTCGCGCGATGTTTGGCGATTGTCCCGCGAAACTTTTAGCGGCTGAGGATGTGTTATTGCAGTACGATCTTTTGCGATGGAAGGCGGTCATTGACGGCGCAGAGCAGAGTCCGCGCATGAAAGAAATCAAAGAATCCGAGGCGCGAGGTATCAAGGCATGGCGTGATGGTACATATCAGCTAACATAAATTTGACCGAAGATATATATATTATTTGAAATATGGTAAAAACTATTACTATTGCTGGACGCAAGATCGGCGAAGGACAACCGGCGTTTATTATTGCCGAAGTTTCGTGTAATCATCAGCAAAAATTCGAACAAGCAGTTTTGCTTGTGAAGGCGGCTGCGGCTGCGGGGTGCGATGCGGTGAAGCTTCAAACGTATACGCCCGATACGATGACGTTGCCGCAGCGGAAGCCTTGGTTTTTTGTTGGTGGTAAAGATAACCCGGAGACGTGGCAAGGTAAGACTTTTTATGATTTATATCAAGATGCCTATACGCCTTGGGATTGGTTTCCAAAATTACAAAAGCTTGCAAAAGATCTCGGTTTAATTTTTTTCTCAACGCCATATGATGCAACTGCGGTAGATTTTTTAGAAACGCTCCGTGTGCCTTGCTATAAAGTGGCGTCATATGAAGCAACTGATATTTTGTTGTTGAAAAAATTGCGGCTACAAAAAAGCCGGTTATTATGTCTGTTGGATTTGCGAGCTTGCCCGAAATCGAATTATCGGTAAAGACGTTGCGTCGTGGCCATGTACGCAATCTTGCAATTTTGCAATGCACTACATCGTATAGCGATACGGATCGACCCGATGCGACCAATCTTCGCACAATGCGCGATATCGCGGATCGATTTGGTGTTGTCGTTGGATTTTCAGATAATATGGGCGGCATCGAAGCTCCTGCGCTGGCGGTTGCAGCTGGCGCTTCTATTATTGAAAAACATATCGTGCTCCGTCACGACCCCGCTATCCTTGATGATCGTTTCTCGTTGGACGCTGATGCCTTCACTGCGATGGTGCAAAAGATTCGTGTTGTTGAGCGTATGTTGGGTAAAGTTGCCTATGGCCCTCAAACGCCACAAGAGGCATATAATCGTCGCTTTCGAAGATCATTATTTGTGTCGTGCGACGTAAAAAAAGGAGAAAAATTTACTGCTCGCAATGTTCGCTCAATTCGTCCGGCTGACGGTTTGGAGACAAAATATTACGACAAAGTGATTGGCAAAACTGCGAAGAAAGATATCGAAGCCGGCACCCCGCTTTCGTGGGGGTTGGTGCAAAAATAGTTGGTGAATTTTTTGCTTTACGTTGCGTTGTATATATATGCAACTTCGACCAGCAACTATTGATGATGCTCCGCTACTCCTGACGTGGCGGAATGATCCTGTGACGCGGGCGAATTCTGTTCACTGTGAGGTTGTTGCACTCGCCGATCATCTTCGTTGGTTTGCGGCGACGCTTCAGAATCCAAAACGGAAATTGTTGATTGCCGAAGATGGCGGTGTTTCTGTGGGGACGATACGTATTGATGTTATCGATGGGGAGTCGCAAGAATTGTCGTGGACGGTGGCGCCCGAGGCGCGAGGCAAAGGCGTTGGCAAGGCTATGGTTGCGCTTGCGATCGCTTCTTTGCGTGGCACCATTGCGGCGGTTATCAAGGCAACGAATACTGCATCGCTTCGCATTGCAGAACGTCTTGGTTTTGTCCTTCATCATGAACGGGGGAATATCCTTGAATATCGTTTGCAAAAAGAGTAATCTATAAAAAATATGGATCATCCAACATTGGGCATTATTGGGGTGGGGTGGGTGGGCGCGCAGCTCAAACGATATTTTGAGGAGATTTTGGGATACAAGGCGGGGAAGGATTTGATGCTTTACGATATTATGCCCGAGCGGTGCGCGGGCGATATTTCCAAAGCCGAAATCATTTTTTTGAGCGTGCCAACGCCTCGGAACACGAACAACGGTTCGTGTGATTTAACAATTTTGAATGATGCGGTGCGTAACATCAAAGGCAATAAAGTGATCGTGATTCGCTCCACAGTGCCGCCGGGAACAACGCAAGGGTTGCAAGATAAATATCCTGCGCACAAGTTTTTATTTAATCCGGAATTTTTGACGGAGTCGCAAGCGTGGGAAGATATGCTGCGTCCCGATCGTCAAATAGTCGGCTTTACCTCGAAGAGTATTGATGCGGCATTGCCCGTGCTTTCGATTTTGCCCAAGGCGCCATTTATGAGTCCGTGGGGAACTGATACTTATACCCGCACGCGCATTAGCGCAACTGAGGCAGAGTTTATTAAATATGCAGGCAATGTGTATTTTGCGCGGAAAGTAAATTGGGCAAATGCACTTGCAAAAGCGGCAGAAAAATTGGGTGCAAACTATGACAATATTCGTCACGGCATGGCCGCTG
>CAYICF010000041.1:0-2871 GCA_964361805.1 uncultured Candidatus Saccharibacteria bacterium | reverse complement strand
GCGGCAGAAAAATTGGGTGCAAACTATGACAATATTCGTCACGGCATGGCCGCTGATTATCGCATTGGTGATTCGCATTTGAATGTTGGACACGGTGGCTATCGCGGATTTGGGGGATTTTGCCTACCAAAAGACACCGCAGCATTTATGAATTTCGCGAAGTCTGTTGGTGCAAAAGAAGTGCATGACTTACTCATGAGCGATTGGAAATTTAACGAAGAAATTTTGGCGGAACAAGGACTCACGATTGAGGACGTGAGTAAGCACATTGATGAGGTAAGAAAGATTTTGGATGTGAAGAAGAACGTACCCCCTCACGCATCCCCATCTGCGGTGTTGCGGGGCCCCGCAATTTCTTCCAACGTACCACCTCGTACGTCTCCAGAAATTGCTTTCCCGCGCCTTGCAGCTGGGGCGCGTGAGGGGCTACGAGAAAAAAAGAAATTTGTAAGTCGTAAACGGTAAGTTCTCGTAAAGATGGTGAGTAACTACCTCCGTTTTTATTTAAGTTGACGCGGTGGATTTTTTAGTTTATGTTGTTATCCAGAATGCCGATGTGTGGCATTTCTGTTTTTTCTCGTCCGTTTCTTGAGAGGAGGGCTTTATGCCCCCAACGTTGGTTCGTCGGAAGACGAAGACGAGCAATGGGCGCTCGATGGCGCAGACGATCATGGAAGTCGTGGAGCTTCGGGCACCGGATGTCGCGCGGATCATGGATCTCGCGCAACCGATGACGCGAGCGTTCGTGTTGGACGTTATCCATCGCGGACTCTTCGGGTATCGGCATCGGAGGCCGGTTGCGTTGTACGACGAGAGCGGTTTGTTGCAAGGCAACGGTACCGATTTTGATCTCCTGTCGATGATGTTTGCGCTCGCAGAACGCGGCGCGGTTATCCACATCGAGGAGTATCGACGCCTGCACTCGAAGCAGGTAACTCTTGGTGTCCGTCGTGTGCGTGATGGGTTGCGCTTCGGACATATCGTCGGACCTATTTCGAACGCCCAGAACTTCACGTTTTCGCTTCGCATCAACGATGTCGGCGTCATCAAGAAGGGGCGTGATGATGCCGAACAGATCGGCGAGGAACGCACCTACGCGTTTACGATTCCCGATGGTTTGCCGAACGGCGTGGGTGGAGTTGTGCGCATTCGTTTTGCGCCGGATCGTGAGGAGAATGGCTGGCTTACGCGGAGCGGCGTCATTCACGATGGCGAAGCGCTGTCGTTCGATGATCGCAACGTCGTGCATGTCAATCGTCGGCAAGCGCTTGGTGCTGCACCGTATCTCGCGATGAAGTTACTGCTTAATCGGTTAAAGCTTGAGCTCGAGCACGTCGAAGTATGCTGCAGCTCTCGCAACAGCAAAGGATTGCGTTGTGGAACGCAATCTAAGGCGTTATTCGAGGCGGTGCTCGAACACCCCCCGTTCAATTGCGATGGCGAGGTCGCGTCGCTTGTGGGTGGGGTCGCCAGCGCTTTTAAGCGCGTCGGTGAACTTCGGAGTTTGATTCAGCTCGTGCAGTTTGTCGTACGTGCCGATGAATTGGCGTATTGGTCGTACGGCTACGACACTCAGTACGTCAACCAGTGGCTTGGCAGTGCGACCTGGCGCCAGTGGACGCTGTCTGGCGCCTCGAAGGGCCTCCGTTCGCTCGTCGCCTGGCGGCGACTTGATCTCGGCCACGGCTTCGCGCTTCGGGTGCGCGCGGCCAAGTAGTTCGTTTGTGCTTCGGTTCCTCGCGGTCGGGCTGAGTCTTTGGACTCGCTCGGCCGTTTTTTATTTCCGATTCTATCCTTCTTTAATATTTAATTTCGAGTTGTTTTTAGTTAATAGGAGTTAATAGTCATTTTAATTAAATTTGCATTTTAGACATATCATCCTATCATTTTCCTACGATCGTGGGAAAATGATAGGTTTATGGGGTGAGTTGAGGTGGTGGTGCATTTACTTGTTGAGTCTAGAAAATTGAAATTTGCTTTTTATTTTATAATAATGTATGATATTGAAGTGTTCGGAATCGTTTGGTGACATGCGTTGCCGCGATTTTCGAGCAGGCAAGCACGTCTGCGACTGCGCTCCTGTTCGTTTGGGGTGCATACCAGATGTCTTGGAGGATTAAACCATGAGCGCGAAAACCGCTCGGGAATTGCTCGCGTGGGTTGTTGATCTCTTTATGGGACTGTACGACCTTGTGAAAGCTGGAAAGCGAGATGGCCAGCATCTTGGCGAGGTCCTCCAATGGGTTAAGGACCATGCCGATTTTCATGCTCGTCTTTTCCCGAAGAAGGTTGATGATGATCTGCCCCGGTTTTCGGTCGAGGATTGGATGGCTCTTTATCTCGATGCGTTCCGCGATCACGTCGCGGGGCTCTTCGGGAAAAGCCTCAGTTATGCCCAGCTTACCGAGAAGCTGCGCGAGGAAATCAACGGTGTGAAGCTTCCGCAGCGAGAAGGCTTCGATTGGCTCGTGATTGTTCTTCGTGGGTTGACCCCTGAGAAGGTGTTCGCGGTTTTTTCTCGACGTTGCCCCGCCGCGAAGTACCGTGATCTGAACACTGGTCAGCACGACCGAAATTCAGATCGTACCTACGCTGTATCATTCCGGGCCCGCGTCGAGGCCGACGAAGAGCTCAAAGGTAAGTCGGCAGATGACCTTGCGGCTTCGAACACCCCGAGTATCACGCTTCTTGAACGGTTGCTCTTGGAGGTGATGTACGCTTCGAAGACGGCAGGGAGACATCTCGACCTCGTTCATTGGACGCTTTGCGCGGGTTCGCGGAACCCCGATGGCCGCGTCCCGGGCGTGTGCTTGTACGATGGCGGCGTTGTGGGTGTGGGTGATTGGGGTCCGTCGTCGGCGAGCGTTGCTC
>CAYICF010000040.1:0-5469 GCA_964361805.1 uncultured Candidatus Saccharibacteria bacterium | reverse complement strand
TAAGCGCGATGTGCGCCTCAGGGAATAATGTTTTCAACGTTTTGAGTATCGTGTTGATCGTTGACATTGATCAATGCGTTTTTAGATGATCGAGCGCGTATTGCATGGTGCCCCCCACCTTTTTTCCAGGATTAAATATTCCATGAGGATCGCAGATTGTTTTTATTTTTTCAAACAGCGCATATATTTCAGCGCCATACATTTGCTTTAGATAAGGGCCACGCAATAAGCCGTCATTGTGTTCTGCGGTGATTGAGCCGCCATAGCGCAGCACGAGCGTGTAGATCTCATCCATAAGTTTTGGGATGACCACGCGCGTTTTTGGGTCTTCTAGTCGCATTAAAGGGATGATGTGAAAGTTGCCATCGCCAATGTGGCCGGCAATCGTATAGGTGAGTTTATAGCGCTGCAATATTGCTTCTACCTCGGGCAGAAATTGCGGCAGTTGCTCTGGCGCGACGATCATGTCGTCTATGCACGGGATCGTTTGTTCATTTTTGAGGTGATGTCGCAAAAGATTAAAGCTTTCGCGGCGTATCACAACATATTTTTTCGCCTCCTCTTCGCTTGTCGTGATTCGCGTTTTCATGCCAAATTTTTTTACCGCGGCTTTCGCCCTGCGGGCTTTTGCTGTGGTTTCTTTTGCAGAATGACTGGTGAATTCGGCGAGCAAAATGAGCTTCGGCGCTCCGCCGGTCACGACCATCCATGCTTCGGGTAAAAACTGCCAAGCAAGCGAGAATATATTTTTGGGGCTAATTAACGCAATGATCTCCCAAATATATCGAAGCGCTAATTTCAGCGAATGATCGTCGAACGATTCGAAACTTTCTGGCTTTTCTTTTAGTACGACATTGATTAGTTCGCCAAGATTTTTGAGATTTTTTACAAAAATCACAAGCAGTGTTCGGTGTTTTTGAGGCGAAACAAGACGTACTGTTGCTTCGGTGATAATGCCGAGCGTTCCTTGGGAGCCAACAAATAATTTAGTGAGGTCAAATGTTTTGCCGTCCCAAATATTCCATAGTGCGTAGCCAGCAGAATTTTTCGACACGTTTGGTTTTGCTCTAGCAATTATGTCGTGATTGGTATCAAGCAGGTTATATATTTCCCGATATAATTTACCCTCGAACGTGTGTTTGCGGATTGATTGCTCTAATTCAGATTTTGCGAGCGGCTTCACGGCGTATTCATTGCCATCTGCCAGAACAATTTTTATTTCTTTGATATATTCATCGGTTTTGCCATACGCGAGTGTTTTTTCGCCGCCTGCATTATTCGCTATCATCCCGCCAAGCGTACAAATTTCGCGCGACGCAGGATACGATGGCAAGAACGCGTTGTGCCGTACTGTTTCTTTTTCAAAGTTGCGATAAAAAACTCCGGGCTCGACTGTCGCCTCGGTCGCGCTCACGTTTTTGATTCTATTGAAATGTCGCGTCATGTCGAGCACGGCCGATGCGCTCAGTGGCCCTCCCGTCATGTCTGTCCCTCCGCCTCGTGGCGTGAGTGTTACCCCCTTATGCGTCGATGCAAAGACAACAAGTTTTTTAATATCCTCAGCATTTTTTGGATAAATTACGAGCGTCGGCCTGATTTCGAAAATACTCGCATCGCGGCTATACTTGGCAAGCGTCTTTGGATTATCGACAATATTCCCCTCGACGAGATGATTGAGTTCTTCCTTGGGTGACATGATTTTATTATATACCAGTTCTTTACCAACAACCGATGTTTTGTTATAATATATTTTATGATTAAAAAATTAATAGTTTCGTCGTTGTGTATTGGTTTTGCGTTGCCAGCTCTTGCCGCGCAACACCCCGCGCCTGTTTTTTCCGGTACTCCAGTCACGATTGGCGAGTTGCGTGCTGACGCGCGAGCAAAGGCCGCAGACACGAAAGCAGCCGCAAAAGATCGACTTGTGGCCGTTAAAGATCAGCGGAAGAAAGAGGCGTTACAACGCGCCGAGACGCAGCTTGCCGAAGCAAATAAGCGGATGAACACCCATTTTACCAACGTATTAAAGCAAGTGCGCGAAGTGCTCGGCCGCATCGCTGATCGTATTGCGAAAGCAAAAGACGCCGGTCGTGACACTAGTTCGATTACTGCCCTTGTTGATGTTGCCAATGCCACGCTTACAAAAGCTGATGCTGCTGTCGTTGCGCAAGCTGCCAAAACATATCCAGTTGCAGTGACCACCGAAGCAAATCTTCGAGATGCTGTCCGCAAGACTCGTGAGTCGTTGCGCGCAGATTTAGAGACACTTCGCGACACGGTGAAATCGGCTCGTGTTGCTGTTCGTGAGGTCGCCGTTACGCTTGCTCAAATTCCGAAGCCCGCACAGCCTGCTCCGGCGGTATCTAATCAGTAATCATCTAGAATTTTATTATGAAAAAACTTTTTTCACTGCTCGTTCTCCTGCTTCTTGCATGGTGGGCGTGGTCGTATTACTCACAGGCTCCTGCTACTCCAACAGAAAATTTTACGGGGTCAATTGACGAGGTTGATGCCACTCTTAATTCCCTTGACTCTGCAGACTTTGAGAAGGAATTGAAAGCGGTGGATGCGGAATTGGGAAATCTTTAAAGCTTCGTTAGCTTCTTAGACTAAAAATCCGCCGTAAGGCGGGTTTTTAGGTGACGAATAAGCCGGATTCTGTACTGCTTCATTGCTGAAGCTGAACGATGATTTATCTTAACTTGCGATTGCTCGCACGTTTTTTGCGGCACTCCCCTCGCGCACAGCGCGAGAAAATCCGAAATTGTAAATCCGAAATACGAAACAATATCAAAATCTAAAATTTAAAAACTTAAACTTTATACATTTGAATTTGTTTCGAATTTCGTACTTCGTGCTTCGAATTTCCTTGTGCTGCGCACAAGAGGCACGGCCTTGCACTCGGGTAAGGATTTAGCCGTTTCACCCCAACTTTTTTATCTCTATGGTTGGGAAAAGCCGACAAGCTTGAGATTGGGCCTCTTCAAGATTTGCACCCTGAAGCGTTTCTGATCGCACCTCTGTATTGCTACCGGCAGGCGTTACCTGCTACCTTTTTCGTTTTTCAACGAATGAGTGTCCGGACTTTCCTCTATCACCCTGCCATAGTCCCGCGTTTGCGGGACGACGGCGGGTCACAGCCATCGTCTTGCCACAATTGATTTATATCATTTTGTGGCTTAAAAATCAAGTTTTCGCGCTAATTTTTTGTTGCCCTATATCTCGTTGCGCACATACAATCCAATTCCGAATCCTGAGATTCCCACGATTCCGTGTAACACTGTGTCTTGTAGATTAAATGTATCAAGCCCTCCAAGGTTCGGATATGTCCAACCAATGAGCGCGAGCGTGGTAAACACTACTCCATCGGCGAAACAACAAGGCTTCCACCATCGCTCGTTATTCCAGGCAAATATTGTGAGCGCTATACCAATACCGATATGCAATAATTTATGGATTGTTTCACCACGAAAACCAAATTGAAGATAGTCAGCGACCAGCGATATGGTGACTAATATGAACGCGACGGCAATCGTTCGTGTATACCATTTTGCAAGCCACAATCGACCATGAGTCATAAATGTTCGTCAAGTGTTTTATTCACCATCGCGTCTGCCGCCTTGTTTTGTTCCCGAAAGACATGCGCGAATGTTACTTTCTTAAAGTCGAGCGTGAGATTATGTACTTCGACATAGAGCGGTTTTAAGTGATCGACGGTAATTTTATATTGATTGTTAAATTGCCTGACAAGCAATTCTGAATCCATGCGCACATTGACTTCGGTTTTTTTTGCTTTTATTTTTCCCACGAGCGCCTTCGCTTTCTTAAGCGCCTCAATAATACCTGCGTATTCGGCTTCGTTGTTTGTTTTTACGCCAAGATATTCGCCGTAGCCCGCGCCGTTAATTGTATATCCGCATGCTGCCGGCCCCGGATTACCGCGGGAACCACCATCGGTGTAGATGATCAGAATATTTTCCATGGAGTTGGTTTATTTATGGAGATGGTGAAACCTGCTGCATTTTTATGCCCGCCACCGCCGTACTTCTTTGCGATTGCTTCCACGTCGAATCTGGGAATCGATCGGAGCGACACAATGCGCTTATCACCTTTATCGTTCCAGACAATGCTCATCGGCGGATGGTCGGTCGCGAGCATGTTTCCCATTTTTGATCTGAAGATTGGTGAATTGATAGCGAAGATACGATAGCCTTCGAACTCGACAGGAGTTGCATCGGTTGCGATCATGCGTTCCATGAGCGTGTCTTCAAACTCGAGCAGCAACTCGCCCTTTTTGATAATCGTTACGCGTGTTTCGGCGTTTTCGATTTGTTTTACGATCTTTGTCCAATTATTAAATTCCCTTTTTTGGCTGTCGAGAAATGCACCAATTTCTTTTGCGCGCGGCACACGAAACGCCCAGAGGTCCATGTCTTCGACGTATTCCAATAATTTTGGCGTCGATTTTTTAGGATGAAAATAGTTCCAGGCGAGCACGCAGCCGGAATGATCGAGCGCGTAGGAATACTGTTGTGTTTGCTTTACGATTGCCTCGCGTGTCGCGTGGTGATCAATTGCGGTCACCCGCTTATTCGTCGCTACTAATTCTTTCATTGTCTTATCGTCAAAGCAAAAATCAAGCAGGTAGATTTCTTTATTTTTTAGTCCTTCGGGCGCGGGCTCGTTATGAAAAACGGGAATGTATGCGGCCGTTTCGCCGAACTTTTTCCATGCTGCCCAGGCCGCGCTAAAACCATCTTTACACTCACCGTGATATAAAATAATAATTTGTTTTTTGATCATGTCTAAATTAGTATACAGCGCTCCAGCTTTTGTTTCTAGGTGGTTTTTGCAACAGAGTTATCGAAATATCAAACGATCGTTTGATATTTCGATAACTCTGTTTGACTGAGCGATGATGCGAAAATAAAAAACACGCAAGCGTCGGAGGGGCGGTTGCGTGGGTTTTGGCTAACGGAATTTGTCGAGATGCGCGAGAAAGAGTGTCGCCCACATCGTTGCCGTTGCAACGACGATGGCGAATTCGTAGTTCCAATTTCGGCTTCGAGACGCGTTATCGGGATTGAGCCAGAGCGTCGCAAGAAATGCAAGAATGTTCACAATGATTGCCCCGAGCGGATCAATTACGCCACCGACGATCTTTCCGATTGCAAGCCCTACGGCGCAGCAAAGCACGAACTTGAGCGCGCGCATGATCGTCGCTCCTTTTTTGTGTTGATTCGAACCTTTTTTATTATATCAAACATCTTCTTTTTAATTTCGTACATTTCATCCGATCGAACGAAATGTACGAAATTAAAAAACCACCGAGTGCTCAGCGAGACGATTCGGTGGTTTGTTCTGATTCAGTGAGCGGTCTTTTTACGCTCAGGCCGACGATTCTTCCGTTTTCGAAAATCAACCTGACATCGTAATGCGTGCGAATGATCTTGCCCATCACTTTAATCC